>NZ_JBHYZV010000093.1:0-25666 GCF_042753905.1 Streptomyces sp. NPDC059248
CGGCGGGGGCGGGCGCGGGGGTCTCGGCAGGCGCGGGCGCGGCGGGCGCGGCCTCGGCGGCGGGCGCCGGGGCCTCGGCAGGGGCACCCGTACCGTCGTCGATGATCGCCAGCTCGGCGCCGACCTCGACGGTCTCGTCCTCGGCGACCTTGATGGCGGCCAGAACACCGGAGGCGGGCGACGGGATCTCGGTGTCGACCTTGTCGGTGGACACCTCCAGCAACGGCTCGTCGGCCTCGACGCGCTCGCCCTCGGCCTTCAGCCAGCGGGTGACGGTGCCCTCGGTGACGCTCTCACCGAGCGCCGGAAGGGTTACGGAAACCGGCATGGTTTCTGTTGCTCCTAACAGTGGGTCTCCCCAGCTCCGGCGAAGCGCGGGCGTGGGGAAGTGCGGAAGTGGTCGCGGCCCGAAGGCTCAGTCGTGGGCGTGCAGCGGCTTGCCGGCGAGCGCCAGGTGCGCCTCGCCCAGCGCCTCGTTCTGCGTCGGGTGGGCGTGGATGAGCTGCGCCACCTCGGCGGGCAGCGCCTCCCAGTTGTAGATCAGCTGAGCCTCGCCGATCTGCTCGCCCATCCGGTCGCCGACCATGTGCACGCCGACGACGGCACCGTCCTTGACCTGCACGAGCTTGATCTCGCCCTGCGTCTTGAGGATCTTGCTCTTGCCGTTGCCGCCCAGGTTGTACTTCAGGGCGACGACCTTGTCCGCACCGTAGATCTCCTTGGCCTTGGCCTCGGTGATGCCCACGGAGGCGACCTCGGGGTGGCAGTACGTCACCCGGGGCACACCGTCGTAGTCGATCGGGACGGTCGTCAGACCGGCCAGCCGCTCCGCCACCAGGATGCCCTCGCCGAAGCCGACGTGCGCGAGCTGGAGGGTCGGGACCAGGTCGCCGACCGCGGAGACGGTGGGCACGTTCGTCCGCATGTACTCGTCCACGAGGACATAGCCGCGGTCCATCGCGACACCCTGCTCCTCGTAGCCCAGACCGGCGGAGACCGGGCCGCGGCCGACGGCGACCAGCAGCACCTCGGCCTCGAAGGTCTTGCCGTCGGCGAGGGTCACCCGGACGCCGTCCTGGGTGTACTCGGCCTTCTCGAAGAAGGTGCCGAGGTTGAACTTGATGCCCCGCTTGCGGAAGGCCCGCTCCAGCAGCTTGGAGCTGTTCTCGTCCTCGACCGGGACGAGGTGCTTCATGCCCTCGATCACGGTGACCTCGGCGCCGAAGGAGCGCCAGGCGGAGGCGAACTCCACACCGATGACGCCGCCGCCGAGCACGATCGCGGACTGCGGGACGCGGTCCAGCTTCAGCGCGTGGTCGGAGGAGATGATCCGGTTGCCGTCGATCTCCAGGCCGGGCAGCGACTTCGGCACGGAACCGGTCGCCAGGAGGATGTGACGGCCCTCGATCCGGCGTCCGTTGACATCGACCGAGGTGGGGGAGGACAGCCGGCCCGCGCCCTCGATGACGGTGATCTTGCGCGAGGCGATCAGACCCTGGAGACCCTTGTACAGGCCCGAGATCACATCGTCCTTGTACTTGTGCACCGCGGCCACGTCGATGCCCTCGAACGTGGCGCGGACGCCGAACTGCTCCGACTCGCGCGCTTGGTCGGCGATCTCGCCGGCGTGCAGCAGCGCCTTGGTGGGGATGCAGCCGTAGTGCAGGCAGGTGCCGCCCAGCTTGTCCTTCTCGATCAGGGCGACGTCGAGTCCCAGCTGCGCCCCGCGCAGGGCCGCAGCGTAACCGCCGCTACCGCCGCCGAGGATCACTAGGTCGAAAACGGTGCTGGCGTCGTTCGCCACGTCACGTCCTCCATGCATGTGCGCCGGTCACCGGCTCCCCCCGTGCGCCGGGGCGACCGGCCTGTCGGCTGGTGTGCGGCCGATGTCTCGTCGGCCCTGTGGTGGGGGCCCTGTCCTGCCGAGAACCCATCTTCGCACTTGTTGCGGGAAGACGGGACGCGGGGCCGAGGTCTGACCGCGTCTGATCGATCACCCTCCGGGTTACCGGTGCGTAGAACCTCCCGACCCGTCCGGTGATTCCGGTCCCGGCCACCCGCCGCCCCGGTTTCGTCCAGAGCGAACGGGCGGCGCGGTACGGAGACGCGTACGGCCCCGGGCGAGGGCCCGGGGCCGTACGAACGTACCGTCGCCGGCGTCAGCCGAGGTCGTCCTCGCCGAGCCGCTCCGCCAGCCGGACCAGCGTGCGCACCGAGGAACCGGTGCCGCCCTTCGGGGTGTAGCCGTAGGGCGCGCCCTCGTGGAACGCCGGGCCCGCGATGTCGAGGTGGGCCCACGTGATGCCCTCGCCGACGAACTCCTGCAGGAAGAGTCCGGCGACCAGACCGCCGCCCATCCGCTCGCCCATGTTGGCGATGTCGGCGGTCGGCGAGTCCATGCCCTTGCGCAGCTCGGCCGGGAGCGGCATCGGCCACGACTGCTCGCCGACCTGCTCCGCGGTCTCGTGCACGGCGGTACGGAACGCGTCGTCGTTGGCCATCACACCGAAGGTGCGGTTGCCGAGCGCCAGGACCATGGCACCGGTCAGCGTCGCCACGTCGACGATCGCGTCCGGCTTCTCCTCGGACGCCTTCCACAGCGCGTCCGCCAGCACCAGCCGGCCCTCGGCGTCCGTGTTGAGCACCTCGACGGTCTTGCCGCTGTACATCCGCAGGACGTCACCCGGGCGGGTGGCCGAGCCCGACGGCATGTTCTCGGCGAGCGCCAGCCAGCCGGTGACGTTCACCGGCAGCCCGAGCCGGGCCGCCGCGACGACGGCCGCGAACACGGCGGCGGCGCCGCTCATGTCGCATTTCATCGTCTCGTTGTGCCCGGCCGGCTTGAGGGAGATGCCGCCCGAGTCGTACGTGATGCCCTTGCCGACCAGCGCCAGGTGCTTGGCGTCCTTGTCGTGCGTGTAGGTCAGCTTCACCAGACGCGGCGGGTTGGCCGAACCCTGACCCACGCCCACGATCCCGCCGAAGCCGCCCTTGACCAGCGCCTTCTCGTCCAGGATCTGGACCTTGATGCCATGCTCCTTGCCCGCGGCGCTCGCCACCGCCGCGAACGCCTCGGGGGTGAGGTCGTTCGGCGGGGTGTTGATCAGGTCGCGGGCCCGGTTGATCTCCTCGGTGAGCGCGAGGGCGCGCTCGGCGGCGGCCTTGAACGCCTTGTCGCGCGGCTTGGTGCCGAGCAGGGCGACCTCGGCGAGCGGGCCCTTGCCGCTGCCCTTGGTGTCGCCGCCGCCCTGGTAGGCGGTGAAGGCGTAGGCGCCCAGCAGGGCGCCCTCGGCGATCGCGGACGCGTCCTCCGGCGAGGCGATCGGCAGGGCGAACGCGGCCTTCTTCGCCCCGGTCAGGGCGCGGGCGGCGGTGCCGGCCGCGCGGCGCAGCGCCTCGGCGCCGTACGTACCGTCCTTCTCCGGCGCGGCACCGAGGCCGACGGCGAGGACGAGGGGGGCCTTCAGCCCGGCGGGCGACGGGAGCTTGGTCGCCTCGCCCTCGGCGCCGGAGGCGCCGAGGGTGTCCAGGACGGAGGCGAGCTTGCCCTCGAACGCCGTGTCCACGGCCTCGGCGCCCGGCGCGATCACCGGGCCCTTGGCGCCCTTCGCGATACCGACGACCACGGCGTCGGCGCGCAGCGTCGCTGCGCCGGCAGTGCTGAGAGTGAGTGCAGTCACGGTGCTGATGTCTCGCTTCCGTTAGTTCCAGGGCCGTTGACGGCCACGCGACGGCGGCGGGACGCGCGGGCGTCCCGTGCGGACAGAGCCTACGCGCGCTCGCGCCCATCCCTCACGGCCCCTACCGCTCCGCTGCGCGGCCACCCCGGGCGCGCGATGCCCCGGAGGGCGTCTGCGGCCGTGCGCCCGCGCCCAGTTGGCGCTTTTTCGCGCAGTTCCCCGCGCCCCCAAAACCTCCGCAGCATCGCCGCAGCGGGAGCGGTACCCCGGAGATCCAGGGGCGCGGGGAACTGCGCGAACAGCCCGCCACCGGGCCGCAGGCCGGGAACCACCTGTGGACGCCGGACGAGTCCGGCAGGCCAGGGCCGGGAAGCTCCGGTAGCACGGGGACCGGGAGCCCCCGGGGTCACGGGGCCAGGGTCAGGGCTACGAGGGTGGCCGTGGCGGCGGATTCGGCGACGCCGCCGAACACGTCGCCCGTCACCCCGCCGAACCGCCGCCGGCAGTGCCGCAGCAGCGACTCCGCCGCCACGAGCCCCACGAGCGCCGCCGCCGCGTACCGTACGGCCCCTTCCGCTTCCGCGCCGTGCGTCGCGGCGCCCGCGCCCGCGCAGAGCGCCACGGTCAGTACCACCGCCGCCAGCGCCGCGCGGCCGGGGACCGCGCCCGCCACCGCAGCCCCCAGGCCCTCGGGGCGGGCCGCGGGAACGCCCGCGCGGGACGCGGCCGTCAGTGCCAGCCGGGCGACGACCGCCGCGACGACCGTGCCCCCGGCGCCGTACCACCAGCCCCGTCCGTACAGCGACGCCACCGCCGCGATCTGCGCGAGCAGCACGAACAGCAGGGTGATCACGCCGAACGGCCCGATGTCCGACCGCTTCATGATCCGCAGCGCGTCCGCCGCCGGCTTGGCGCTGCCCAGTCCGTCGGCGGTGTCGGCGAGCCCGTCGAGATGCAGCCCCCGCGTGAGGACCGCGGGTACGGCGACCGAGCCGACGGCCGCGAGCGCCGCCCCCGACCCGGCGGCCCACAGCCCGCCGCCGACGACCGCCGCCGCGAGCCCCACGACCAGCCCGGCGACCGGCGCGCACAGCATTCCGGCGCGGGCGGCCGCCCGGTCCCAGCGGGTCAGCGGGACGGGCAGCACGGTCAGCGTGCCGAAGGCGAACCGCAGTCCGGTACCGAGTCCGGCGCGCGCGGGGGCGGGGGAGGGATCGTTCACCGGCGAAGGGTAGCCCACGGTCTAGATTGCCCCTGTAGCGGATGAAACGGGAGAAGTGTCTATGGGGCAGTGGTTCCACGACAACATCACCGAGCCGGGCAAACTGCCGATACTGCTCGCCCTGGCCGCCTTCGTCGTGACCTTCCTGGTGACCCGGACCGTGACCCGGCTGATCCGCGCGGGCCGGGGCCCGTTCCGGAACATCGCCCCCGGCGGGCTCCATATCCACCATGTCGTCCCCGGGGTGATCCTCACCGTGATCGGCGGCTTCGGGGCGGTCGGCAGCGGGCGTTACGGCTGGGGCGCCGCGCTCTTCGCCGTCGTCTTCGGGATCGGCGCGGGTCTGGTGCTGGACGAGTTCGCGCTCATCGTCCATCTCGCCGACGTCTACTGGACCGAGGAGGGCCGCCGCAGTGTGGAGGTCGTCGTGCTGGCGACGGCGCTCGCCCTGCTGGTCATCGGCGGTTTCTCACCGCTCGGTGTGGACTCCCTCAGCGCCGACGAGCGGCAGGACCGGGCCGCGGTGGTCTCGACCGTCGTCCTCAATCTGCTGCTCGTGGTGGTCGTCCTGGTCAAGGGCAAGCCGAGGATGGCGCTGATCGGGGTGCTGATCCCGTTCGTCGCGCTCTTCGGGGCGGTACGGCTGGCCCGGCCCGGGTCGCCGTGGGCGCGGCGGTTCTACGGCGGGCGGCACCGGGCGCGGGCGCGGGCCGCGCTGCGCTCGTACCATCACGACCGCCGCTGGGACGGGCCCCGGCGGCGGTTTCAGGATCTGATCGGCGGTACGCCGGACCCGGAGGGCCCGGAGGACCCGGACCGTTCCCGCGATTCCCGAGATTCCCGCGATTCCCGCGACGACTGAACCCGGTTCCGGCTCCGGTTCCGTCGCACGTCCGCCGCCGCGCAGAGCGCCAGCGCCGCCGCGATCGCCGCCAGATGCTCCTTGCCCGCCAGATTCGGCTTCACGGCCACCTCGACGGCCATCACCACGACCACCAGCGCGCCGGTCCACCACGCCCGCAGCCGCCGGCAGACCACCACCGCGAGCCCGACGACCGCCGCCGAAGGGCCGGTGTCCACGACCCGGGCGTCCGCATCCGGCAGTCCCAGCGGCCCCAGCGGCCCGTCGGGTCCGAGCGCGACGCCCAGCCGGGCGTACAACGTCCCGGCGAGGGTGCAGACATAGGCGACCAGCAGGGTACGGATCCGGCCAAGACAGATCTCCGCGACGCCGAAGACCAGCAGGATCTGCGCGAGCGCGCCCCAGACCGGCAGATCGAGCGCGGGCACGAACAGCGACAGCGGGGTCCGGAGAAGCGCCTCCCACCAGGGGTCCTCGGCCCGTACGGCGCCGAGCGCGCGGACCGGACCGTATCCCCACCCCTGGTGCTGGACGAGATGCAGGGCGGCGGTCAGCGCGACCGCGCCGAGCGTCAGCGGCACCGCCCGCCACCCGTGCGCGGAGAGGGCCCGCCGGACCCGCCCGTACAGCGGCCCCCACTCGCGCCGGACCCCTCCACCGATTCCGCGGTACGGAGCCGTCACCGGCCACCCGCCAACCGCCCGCGGCGCAGCCACCCCGGCCGGCCCGGCGCCTCCAGGAACCCCTCGGCGCGGGCCGCGGCCAGCCCGATGCGCGGCAGGTCGGCGCTCTTCTCGAAGAGCAGGAAACGGGGCTCCCAGATCGGGCGGTACTTGGCGTTGGCGCGGTACAGGGACTCGATCTGCCACCACCGCGAGAAGAACGTCAGCAGCGACCGCCACAGCCGCAGCACCGGGCCCGCGCCCAGCCGTGAGCCGCGTTCGAAGACCGAACGGAACATCGCGAAGTTCAGCGACACCTGGACCACCCCGATCTCCCCGGCGCGCCGCAGCAGTTCGATGACCATGAACTCCATCAGCCCGTTGTCGGAACCCCGGTCGCGGCGCATCAGATCGAGGGAGAGCCCCTTCGGACCCCAGGGGACGAAGCTGAGCAGCGCCCGGAGTTCCCCGTGCGCGTCGGTGCACTCCAGCATCACGCACCGGCCGTCGGCCGGGTCCCCGAGACGGCCGAGCGCCATCGAGAAGCCGCGTTCCGTGGCGCCGTCGCGCCAGTCGTCGGCGCGCCGCAGCAGGACGTCCAGCTCGGGGCGGGGAATCTCCTCGTGGCGCCGGATCCGGACCTGGTATCCGGCGCGCCGTACCCGGTTGTACGCCTGGCGGACCGTACGCATCGCCCGGCCGTCCAGGGTGAAGTCGGCGGTCTCGACGATGGCCTCGTCGCCCAGTTCCAGCGCGTCGAGACCGTGCCGGGCGTAGATCGTCCCGGCCTCCTCGCCCGCGCCCATCACCGCGGGGATCCAGCCGTGCTCCCGGGCCTGCGCCAGCCAGGGGGTGATCGCGCCCGGCCAGGCTTCCGGGTCGCCGATCGGATCGCCCGACGCCAGACAGACCCCGCCGACCACCCGGTACGCCACGGCCGCCTTGCCGGTCGGCGACCAGACGACGCTCTTCTCCCGGCGCAGGGCGAAGTAGCCCAGGGAGTCGCGCTCCCCCTGGCGGCGCAGCAGTTCGCGCAGCCGCCGTTCGTCGTCCTCGTCGATCGGGTCGACCGCGCGCCGTGAGCGGAAGGCCGCGTACAGCACTCCGAGGAGCAGCAGCGTCGACATCACGTTGATCGTCACATCGACCCAGCCGGGGGTGTCGATGGTCGGGTGGAGGGAGTCGTCGGCGGCCAGGGACACCAGCCGTAGCGCCCCGTACCGCCAGCGCTCCCCGAAGGTCGACGGGCCGGTGGCGGTGTTGGTCGCGGTCACCAGGAGCGCGGCGAGCAGCGATGTCACCAGCAGCCCGCCGCCGGCGACGGCCGCGGCCAGCTTCGGATTGGACCGGTCGCCCTTGGCGTAGAACTCCCGCCGCCCCACCAGCAGCGCGGCCAGGAACACGGCGGTCAGCGCGAAGGAGACCCAGTTCTGGGCGTGCGATCTGATGTCCGGGGCCTGGGCCAGCGCCAGCGCGAAGAGCAGCAGGAAGGCCCCGGCCAGGACCAGGTTCAGGATCCAGGCCGCCCGTTTCCGGCGGCGCATGGTGATCGCCAGGAAGAGCGTGAAGACACCGGAGGCGAAACCGGCCGTGAGCAGATAGGGGGTGAAGTAGTCGTCGACGTTGTGCCGCCGGATGTCCTGGCCGAAGGAGACCCAGACGGCGCTCAGGAAGTTGACGAACGTGACCGCGCGCAGGTACCAGAGCGCGAAGGTCCGGCCCCGGCGGGCGTAGGCGGCCCGGTGGGCGCCGGCGGCGGATCCCTGCGTATCGCTGTCGCTGGACAAGCGGACCTCTCCCATGAAACGCGATCATATGGGGCATCGCGGACATGGTGGGTCAGGGTGCGGCCGTCGTCGTGGTCGACGGCGCCGGCCGCACCCCGTTACGTCACTCCTGGTCCTTGTGCTTCTCCTCTGCCGGCCCGGAAGCCGGCTCCGACTGCGACTGCGACTGCGACTGCGACTCCGGGTCCGGGTGCTCCGGCTCCGGACGCTCCGGCAGCTCCGCCAGCAGCGCCGCGGCGGCCTGGACGAGGGGAAGAGCGAGCAATGCCCCGGTTCCTTCCCCTACGGAGACGCCCTGTTCGAGTATCGGGTTGAGCGCCATCCGGTCCAGCGCCTTCGCCTGACCCGGCTCGCCCGTCAGCTGACCCGCCAGCCACCAGTCCGGCGCCCGGAACGCGGCCCGCTGTCCGACCAGCGCGCACGCCGCGGAGACGACCCCGTCGAGGACGACCGGGGTACGGCGCACCGAGCACTGGAGCAGGAACCCCGTCATCGCCGCGATATCGGCGCCGCCCACGGCCGTCAGCAGCTCCAACTGGTCGCCCAGGACGGGCCGGGCCCGGCGCAGCGCGTCCCGGATCGCCGCGCACTTGCGCATCCACGCCAGATCGTCGATGCCCGCGCCGCCGCGGCCGGTCACCACCGAGGCGTCCGTACCGCAGAGCGCGGCGATCAACACGGCGGCGGGTGTCGTCCCGCCGACGCTCAGATCACCGAGGACGATCAGATCCGTACCGGCGTCGGCCTCCTCGTCCGCGATCGCCATACCCAGCCGTACGGCCGCGTCCGCCTCGTCCGGGGTGAGCGCGTCCTCGACGTCGATCCGCCCGCTGCCCCGGCGGACCCGGTGCCGGACGACCTCGTCCGGCAGCAGCCCGGGGTCGCAGTCGAGCCCCGCGTCCACGACCCGGACCGGCACACCCGTACGGCGGGCCAGCACCGCGACCGGGCTCGCGCCCTCCAGTACGTTCTCCACCAGCCGGTACGCATCCCCGGCGGCGCGCCCGGACACCCCGAGCCCGGCGACGCCGTGGTCCCCGGCGAACAGCACCACCTTCGGCCGCTCGATCACCCGCGGCGGCGAGACCCCCTGCGCGGTGCCCAGCCACGCACCCAGCTCGTCCAGCCGCCCGAGCGCCTCGGGGGCGACGGGGAGACGGGCGCGGTGGTCCTCGGCGGTCTGGCGCAAGGCGCCGTCGGCGCGGCCGATCAGTTCGGAGAAGTCATCGAGATTCACCCTGCTCATTCGCCGAACAGTACCGGGCGCCTCCCGCTGTGGGTCCACGGTTCCAGGGGCCCGCGCCCCGGGGTCCCAAGCCCCTTGAGTTTCGACTGCGGCCCGTGGGTGGCTTGTCGCGCAGTTCCCCGCGCCCCTGGATACCGTGGTCCACGCCCTTCGCAAGGCGAGGAAACCGCGCCGCGCACGCGGGCCGGCGGGGGACCCGGGGGAGGTCACACGGGCCCGCCCCGGAGGGGGAGCGGCTGGCCGCACACCACGAGGAGCACGTGCTCGCACTCCGCCGCCACCGCGGCGTTCACCCGGCCCAGCTCGTCCCGGAACCGCCGCCCCGCCGCCGTCGCCGGTACCACCCCCGCGCCGACCTCGTTCGTCACCGCTACCACCATCCGCGGGGTCTCCCGTACCGCCAGGACCAGTTCGGCGACCCGCTTCCGCAGGGCCTCCGCGCCGCCCGCCGCCCAAGTCGCGTCGTCCCACGCCCCGACCCGGTCCATCGCGTCGGTCAGCCACAGGGACAGGCAGTCGATCAGCAGCGGCGGGCCCGGCTCGGTGAGCAGCGGCACCAGGTCGCAGGTCTCCTCCGTGCGCCAGGAACCGGGGCGCCGGTCCCGGTGGAGCCGTACCCGCTCCGCCCAATCGGTGTCCTCGCCGCGCGTCCCGCCCGTGGCCACGTACACCACGTCGGGGAACGCCTCCAGACGCCGCTCCGCCTCCACGGACTTGCCGGAGCGCGCGCCCCCGGTGACCAGGGTGCGCCGGGGCACGTCGGGGACCGCGTGGTACTCGCCCACCAGCAGGGTCGATCCGTCGGGCACCGCCCGCGCCCCCGCCGCCGTGAGCCTGCGGTCGAGTTCGGGCCCGCCGGGCACGTCGTGGTCGAGATGGACGGCGATCACATCGGTCGTCGGACCGACCGCCCCGACCGCCCGCAGCCGGGCGATCGCGTCGGGCCGGCCCACGACGTCCGCGACCACCATGTCGTACGGCGCGGTGCGCTCCGTCAGCCCCGCGGGCGCCCCGCCCGGCGGGAGGTACAGCAGCCGGTCGCCCGCGGGCGACGTCACCTCGTACCCCGTACCGGGGTGGTCCATCGGCACCGCCCGGACCCGGTGCCCGCTGATCAGCGTCAGAACCCGCCCGTCCGGCACCCGCCCCGCCGCGGGCAGCCCCGCCGGGAGGTCCACGGCCGGCCCGTCGTGCGGATGGGTCAGCAGCACCTGGCGCACCCCCGTGAGGGAGTGCCCCGCGCGGGCCGCGGCGAGCGCGGCGCCCGGGGTGAGATCGAGCAGCAGCGCCCCGTCGACGAGGAGCGCGGTCGCGGCACGGGCCCGCGACCCCCGGGCCAGGGCGCAGACCGCGCACGGACAGTCGGACCGGGGCAGTCCGGCGGGCGCGCCGGTGCCGAGCAGAGTCAGTTCCACGTCTTGATCCTCCCGCGTCCCCGGCGCTGTTGCGCGCCCGGCTACGCTGCGGGCAGGACGGAGATCACCTACAGCCCTCCGGAGGCGGACATGGCATGGACGTGGCGGTTCGAGAAGTCCGACGGTACGCAGGTCCCGCCCGCGGTGGAACCCGAGGAGTTCACCACCCAGGGTGACGCCGAGTCATGGCTCGGGGAAAACTGGAAGGAGCTGCGCGCGGGCGGCGCCGACCAGGTCGTCCTGCGGGAGGACACCACGGTGATCTACGGCCCGATGAGCCTGGACGCCCCCGAGTAGTCCCGTAGTCCCGCCCGGTACGCGCCGGGCGCGGTGGCCCCAGAGCCCGCCGCGCCCGCGCGTCGGTTCTCGCCGCGTCAGATCTCGCCGAGGGTGACCTGCGCGGTCCGCCGCTCCCCGTTCCTGGTGTACGCCACGACGACCTTCTGGCCCGGCCGGGCCGAGGCCAGCGCCTCCGCCAGCGATGTGATCGTGGTGATCTGCGTGGATCCCAGCCGGGTGATGATGTCCCCGGGCCGCAGCCCCGCGTCGTCGGCGGGCCCCGGCTTCTCCACTTCCACGACCGCCGTCCCGGACGGCTGGTAGTTGTCGTCGAGCACGGTCCGCGCGGTGATCCCGAGCGCGGCCCGCCCCGAGTCGGTGACCCGCCCGGTGGTGATGATCTGGTCGGCGACCGTCTTCACCATGGACGACGGGATGGCGAACCCGATGCCCGGCGCGGCACTGTTGCCCAGATCGGGGTCGGTCGCCGCGAGGGTGGGGATCCCGATGATCCGGCTGTCGAGGTCGACCAGCGCGCCCCCGCTGTTGCCGGGGTTGATCGCCGCCGACGTCTGCACCATATTGCCGATGGTGGCGCCCGTACCGCCGCCCGACGAACTCTCGGTCACCGTCCTGCCGACCGCCGAGACGATGCCCTGTGTCACGCTGCCGGAGAGCCCGAGCGGCGAGCCCATCGCCAGCACGATCTGCCCGACCTGCACCTTCGAACTGTCACCGAAGACCGCGGCCTTGATGCCCGTCGGTACCCGGTCGAGCTTGAGGACCGCCAGATCCTGCTCGGGATAGGACGAGACGAGCTTCGCGGGGATCGGCTCCTCGCCCGTGGCGACGGTGATCGAGAAGGAGTCGGCGGAGTCGACGACGTGCGCGTTGGTGATCAGATGGCCCTTGTCGTCGTAGACGACACCGGAGCCGAGGCTGTCACCCGCCTCGATCTGGACGACCGACGGGAGGACGTCCGCGATGACGTTCTGGTAGTCCGTCTGGAGGTCGTTGAGGGCCCTCGGGGCGGCGACGGCCCGGGTCGAACTCGTCGGCGCCGCGTCGGGCCCGGACTCCTGCCCGCACCCGGTGGCCAGCGCGCCGACGGCGGCCAGGGATATCGCCGCCGTCAGCGCCGTGAGGGGACGGTACGAGGGTCGGGCGCGGGCCCGCGTACCGTCGTGGCGTGCGGCCCCCCACCGGCGGCGGAGCCCCCGGGCGCGGGCGGTGGGGAGGGGACGGTGGCGGCGGGAGCTGGGTGCGTCGTCCATGTCTCGGAGTCTCCCCGCCACCCGCCCGCGTCGGCCTGTTGTACGCCTCCGATCAGGTGGCCGCGCCCCGCCGCACCCTCCGCCGCGCACCTGCCGAGCCCACCGCCGCAGCCCTGCCGCGGTCCCCCTCAGCCCACCGCGGCCTCCGACTCGCCCCGGGAGCCGTCACCGGCGCCCCCGTCCGCATCGTCCGCCGCGCCCCCGGGCCTCGGCAGCAACGGGTCCGAGGCGAGGAACTGGGTCGCCGCCAGCTCCCCGTACAGCGGGTCCGACGCCACCAGCTCGCGATGGGTCCCCACCGCGCGGACCTCGCCCGCGTCCATCACGACGATCCGGTCGGCCAGCGTCACCGTCGACAGCCGGTGCGCCACCACCAGCACCGTCACCTCCCGGGCCACCTCCGCCACCACGTCCCGCAGCGCCATCTCGTTGACCGCGTCGAGCTGCGACGTCGCCTCGTCGAGCAGCAGCAGCCGGGGGCGCCGCAGCAGGGCCCGCGCGATGGCCACCCGCTGGCGCTCACCGCCCGACAGCTTGGAACCCCGGTGCCCGACGACGGTGTCGAGACCGTCCGGCAGCCGGTCGACGAGCCGGTCGAGCCGGGACCGTACGAGCACCTCCCGGATGTCCTCGTCGGAGACGTCCGGCGCGGCGAACACGAGGTTCTCGCGGAGGGTGCCCGCCAGCACGGGCGCGTCCTGCTCCACATAGCCGATGGACGCCCGCAGCTCCGCCAGGGACCACTCCCGGACGTCCCGGCCGTCGACCAGGACCCGGCCGCCATCGGCCTCGTAGAACCGTTCGATCAGTCCGAAGACGGTGGTCTTGCCCGCGCCGGACGGTCCGACGAAGGCGGTCATCCCGGCGCCCGGCACGGAGAACGTGACCCCGTGGTGGACCGGGGGGAGATCCTCGCGGTAGGCGAACCGTACGTCCTGGAACTCGACGGTCGCGGCCCGGCCCACCGGGCCCGGGACCGTACCGGCCGCCGGACCTGGGTCCTCCGTCTCCAGCCGTTCGGCCTGCACGATCCGGGAGATGGCCGCCGCGCCCACCTGGTACTCCGTCGCCGCGCCCACCAGCGACGAGATCGGCTCGGTCAGATAGAAGAGATAGAGCAGGAAGGCGACGAGCGTGGAGACCGGGATCTCCCCGGACGCCACCCGCGCGCCGCCGACGCCGAGGACGGCGAGGAACGACACCTGGACGGCGAGCCCGATCGAGGTATGGGCCACCGCCTCCCACTTCGACGATCGTACGCCGTACCGCCAGGCGGTCTCCGCCGCCCGGTACACCACCGCGGTCTCCCGGTCCTCCGCCCCGGACGCCTTGATGGTGCGGAACGCGCCGAAGGCCCGCTCCAGCACCGTGGAGATCTCGCCGACCGCCTCCTGGGACTTCTCCGCCGCCTTGGAGATCTGCGGCATGACCAGGGCGACGGCCCCGCCGATCAGCACGATCACTGCGAGGGTCACCCCCAGCAGGACCGGGTCCATGAAGGCCATCAGGGCGATGGTGGCGACAAAGGTGATACTGCCGGTCACGGCGGCGACCACGGACCGGGTCGTGACCGCCTTGAGCAGGGTGGTGTCCGAGGTGACCCGGGACATCAGATCACCGGGCTGGGTCTTCTCGACCTCCGTCAGCCGCAGCCGCAGCAGCCGTCCGATGAGGCTGCGGCGCGCGGACAGGACCACGGACTCGGAGGTGCGGTCGAGGATGTACGCGCCCACCGCGTCGATCGCGGTACCGATCAGCACCAGGGCCGTGAGCGCCACCAGCACCCCGGCGATCGACGCGTCCGAGCCCAGCCGGTCGACCAGGGTCTTGGCGGCCAGCGGCTGGGCCAGCCCGGCGGCGGCCCCGGCCAGGGCGCACAGCGCGCCGAGCGCCACGATCCAGCGGTGCGGACGGAAATGCCCGTACAGCGCCCGCCAGGTCTCCCCGGCGCTCAGCCGGGGCGCGGTGGTGGATTCGGTGCCGCCGTCAGCGGGCGGGTGACGGGCGGATTCATCATTTCGGGCGGTCTTGTCGCTGCTCACACGTCGGGGGACGCGGAAACCCCCGGCCGTGCCTTACCGGGGGGCGCGTGTCGCGCGTCACGGAGTGGTGAAGAAGTACGAACCGGAGCCCGTGGCACTCGGGGGCCGTGGCTCGTGGGACCCGGGGGCTCGTGGGACCCGGGAGCCGGTGCGCCCGGGTCCGGACGCGCCCGGGTGGGGACGCGCCCGCTTTCCGTCCCGTACGCCGTGGAGACGCGACGCGGCCGGGCTCAGCCCCGTACGCCGCAGAGGTGCAACAGGGCCGCGGTCCGCCGGTACGGATCGGTCCGACCGGCCCGGTCCTCGGCCGCCAGCAGCCGCCTGACCTGCGGAGTGTCAAGCCGCGGCGCGTCCGGGCGGTCACCGTGGACCACCGGGAGACGGGCGTCGTCGGCCCATTCGCTGAAGACCTGCACGCCGTACCAGACATGCAGGGGAGCCGCGATTCCGGCGAGGGTGGAGGTGAGCACCGCCAGGCGTTCAGCCCGCGGGGGGAGGCCGGTGCGCTCGTCGGTGTAGGCCGTCGCCTCCGGCTCCAGCGCCGCCAGTGCCTCCGCCCAGTCCCCGGCGAGCCCGGGACCGAAGGCGAGCCCGTCGGCGTTCCGGACGACGAGGGAGAGCAGTCCGCCGGGTGCCAGGACCCGGGCGAGGCCCGCGAGCACGGCGTCGGGCTCCGGGGAGCTCATCAGCACCCCGTGGCAGAGCACCACGTCGAAGCTGCCCGGCGCGAAGTGGACCCCGGTCTCCCGGCCGTCGCCCTCCAGCAGCCTGACCCGCTCCTGGATCCCGGCGGGCTCGGCCGCCAGCGCCTCCTGGGCGGCCCGCAGCAGCCCCGGGTCCGCCTCCAGACCGGTGATGGCGTGCCCGGCGCGCGCCAGCCGCAGGGCCTGGACGCCCCGCCCCATGCCGACGTCGAGGATCCGCAGCCGCTGCCCCACCGGGTAGCGGGCCACGATCTGCTCGTCCAGCTGGCGGGCGAGCAGCTCCTGGCGGACGGCCTCCCGCAGCACGGCGGGCGGCACCGGGACCCCGGTCACGGCATCGCCGAAGGCGCCGTCGGCACCCACAGGCGATGCCCCGACGGCGTCCGCGGCCTGACCGCTCAGGGTCGCTCTCCCCGCTTGACCTGCGGCTTCGGCAGACGCAGCCGACGCATCTGAAGAGTCCGCATCAGCCCGTAGGCCACGGCGCCCCGCTTGGGCTCGTCGGGGAAGCGCTCGCGCAGCTGCTTCTTCAGCCGCAGTCCGAGGCCCACCGAGTC
Organism: Streptomyces sp. NPDC059248; assembly: GCF_042753905.1. NCBI lineage: Bacteria > Bacillati > Actinomycetota > Actinomycetes > Kitasatosporales > Streptomycetaceae > Streptomyces > Streptomyces sp. NPDC059248. The sequence goes on from NZ_JBHYZV010000093.1 coordinate 15,731, forward strand.
GATGACGATCATGACGATCACACCGAGCCAGAGCAGCAGGGCGACGGTCTGGAGCTGACCGACGCGGATCATGCTCAGGATCAGGATCACGACCGCCATCGGGAGGAAGAACTCCGCGATGCAGAAGCGGGAGTCCACGAAATCGCGGACGAAGCGACGGACGGGACCCTTGTCACGGGCGGGCAGATACCGCTCGTCACCACTGGCCAGAGCCTCGCGCTGACGCGCGAGCTCCGTCCGCCGGGTCTCCCGCGCACGCTTCATGGCCGCCTTGCGGTCCTTCGGCTGTGTGGCGGCGCGACGGCGCTGGCTCTGCGCGTCGCTCCGCTTCGGGGTCGGACGGCCCTTCGGGGCCTGCGGATCGCGGTTCTGGGGGGAGTCGGCCGCCGTCACCTGCTGGGCGGGAGCCTTCTCTGTCTTGGCACGGCTACGGAACACAGGACCCAAGGGTACGGGGTGGCGTGCATGGACCCAACGCCGGAGGGGAACGAAACGGCAACACCGTACGTGAGTACCGGGTGGAGGCCGTGCCGACATCGGCACCGGGACGGCCCGTATCGCAACGGACGGAAGCGGGGCGGATGCCGGGAGCGACGGGCGGCGGGAGGGGCGGAAGGGCACCGGCACGAGGTGCCCGCACGGCCCGCCGGAGGGCACCCCACCGGGGCGACCCTGACCCTCGTCTACTCCTTGCGCCGGATCATAAGCCGTACGCAGTCGTCCTTGGGGAGGAGCGCATCCGCGCTCGAACAGTGCGGTAATGGATGCAGGGCCCGTACTGTGGGTTCTGTTGGAGTGCTGGAGCTGAAGTCCGTCAGAAGGGGGCGCGCGAAGCCCATGAGCGGTGTCATGAAGCGTATGGGGATGATCTTCCGCGCGAAGGCGAACAAGGCCCTTGACAGGGCCGAGGACCCGCGCGAGACCCTCGATTACTCGTACCAGAAGCAGCTGGAGCTGCTTCAGAAGGTGCGCCGCGGGGTCGCCGACGTGGCGACCTCCCGTAAGCGGCTGGAGCTGCAGCTGAACCAGCTGCAGGGCCAGTCCACCAAGCTGGAGGACCAGGGCCGCAAGGCGCTGGCGCTCGGCCGCGAGGACCTGGCGCGCGAGGCGCTGTCCCGGCGCGCCGCCCTCCAGCAGCAGGTCAGCGATCTGGAGACGCAGCACAGCACGCTCCAGGGCGAGGAGGAGAAGCTCACCCTCGCCGCCCAGCGTCTCCAGGCCAAGGTCGACGCCTTCCGCACGAAGAAGGAGACCATCAAGGCCACCTACACGGCAGCCCAGGCCCAGACCCGGATCGGCGAGGCGTTCTCCGGCATCTCCGAGGAGATGGGCGACGTCGGACTGGCGATCCAGCGGGCCGAGGACAAGACGGCCCAGCTCCAGGCCCGCGCCGGGGCGATCGACGAGCTGCTCGCCTCGGGCGCGCTCGACGACCCGTCCGGCATGGCGAAGGACGACATCGCGGCCGAGCTCGACCGGATCTCCGGAGGCACCGATGTGGAGCTGGAGCTCCAGCGCATGAAGGCCGAACTGGCCGGCGGCACCGGCTCGAACCAGCAGGCCATCGAAGGCGGCAACGGCTCCACGCAGGACGGCCGCCCGGACTTCAACAAGCACTGACGGCACCACCCGTACCGGCACCGGCCGGGGAGACCCGGCCGGGGGCGCACCGAGAGCAGAGGGGCTCGTCATGATCGTCAGGATCATGGGGGAGGGCCAAATGAGGCTGGCGGACAGCCACTTCGCCGAACTCAACAAACTCGACGACGAACTGCTCGTCGAGCTGGAGGAGGGCGACGAGGACGGCTTCCGCCGGACCTACGGCGCCCTGCTCACCCGGGTACGGGAGCTGGGGGAGCCCCTGCCGGACGATTCCCTGGAGCCGTCCGAGCTGATCCTCCCGGCCCCCGGGGCCACCCTGGAGGAAGTCCGCGAGATGTTCGGCGACTGGGGTTTCATCCCCGGCTGACCGGCTGACCGCCTGACCGGCTTACGGTCTGACCGGCCGGCCCTCCGCCCGCTCTCCACCGCGCCGCCGCGGCAGCGCACTCCAACGATCCGCCCCGCCCGCCGGACACCCCGGCGGGCGGGGCGGCGCGCGTTCCGGTCCGCCCCGCCCGTTGAAGTCGCCGGTGCAGTCGGGAGCGGGCGTCGCGCGCCGTGGCGTAGGCGATACGTCCGATCGGACTCCGGCGCCCCCGGCACGCCGTACCGTTGCTTGTCGTGACCACCCTCACCACCGGATTCGACCGCACGCGGTGCTGGCTCCGTGAGCACCCGACGGCCCTCGACGGAACCATCGCGGCCCTCGCCTTCGTCGCCATGGTCGTGGGTTCGTTCGTCGATCCGTACGGCTACGGCGAGCACGGCCCCCGGATGCGGGTCGGCGCCCCCGACCCGCGCAGTCTGGCGCTGATGTGCCTGGCCTCCGCCGCGCTGGTGCACCGCCGCCGCAACCCTTCGGGCGCCCTGCTGTTCACCGGGGCGCTGGCCGTGATCGAACTCGTCTACGGGGAACGGCCGGCGCCGGTCGCCATGGCCGCCGTGATCGCCCTGTACACCGTGGCCTCCCGAACCGACCGGGCCACCACTTGGCGGGTCGGCCTGCTCACGATGACGGTGCTGACCGGCGCCGCGATGTGGTTCGGCACCACCCCCTGGTACACCCAGGAGAACCTCGCCATCTTCGCCTGGACCGGGATGGCCGCCGCGGCCGGTGACGCGGTGCGCAGCCGCCGCGACTTCGTGGACGCGATCCGGGAACGGGCCGAACGCGCCGAACGCACCCGCGAGGAGGAGGCCCGCCGCCGGGTCGCCGAGGAGCGGCTGCGGATCGCCCGCGACCTCCACGACGTGGTCGCCCACCACATCGCCCTGGTCAATGTGCAGGCCGGGGTCGCGGCCCATGTCATGGACAAGCGTCCGGACCAGGCGAAGGAGGCGCTGGCCCATGTCCGGGAGGCCAGCCGCTCGGCGCTGAACGAACTGCGGGCCACCGTCGGACTGCTGCGCCAGTCCGGCGACCCGGAGGCCCCCACGAAACCGGCGCCCGGACTCGACGTCCTCGACGAACTGGTCACCACCTTCCGGCAGGCCGGGCTCCCCGTGGAGGTGGCCAGGGCCGACGAGGGCACCCCCCGGCCCGCCGCCGTCGACCTGGCCGCGTACCGGATCATCCAGGAGGCGCTGACCAATGTCCGCAAGCACGCGGGACCGAACGCCCGGGCGGAGGTCAGTGTGATCCGGGTGGGGTCGACGCTGGAGGTCACGGTCCTCGACAACGGGGTCTGCGGCCGGGTCCCGCCCCCGGCCCCCGAGGGGCGTACGGCCGACACCGCGGGTCCCGCGGCCCCCGACGGCGGTACGAAGGGCCCGGACGGCGCCCGGAAGCCGGAGACCGGGGCCGCGCCCGACGCCGCGGGCCCCGACGGCTCCCCGCCCCACGAGATCGGCGGCACCGGCCATGGGCTGCTCGGCATGCGGGAACGCGTCGGCGCCCTCGGCGGACGGCTCACCACCGGACCCCGGTACGGCGGCGGCTTCCGGGTCCAGGCGATACTGCCCCTCACCGCGCGTACGAGGGAGGGCGGATGAGTATCCGGGTCCTGCTCGTCGACGACCAGGCGCTGCTGCGCAGCGCCTTCCGGGTCCTGGTGGACTCCGAACCGGACATGACCGTCGTCGGGGAGGCCGCCGACGGCGCCGAGGGCGTCGAACTGGCCCGCGCCGAGAAGCCCGACGTCGTCCTGATGGACATCCGGATGCCCGGCACGGACGGTCTCGCCGCCACCCGGCTGATCACCGCCGACCCCGAACTGGACGGCGTACGGGTGGTGATGCTGACCACCTTCGAGGTGGACGAGTACGTGGTCCAGTCGCTGCGCGCCGGGGCGTCCGGCTTCCTCGGCAAGGGCGCCGAGCCCGATGAACTCCTCAACGCCATCAGGATCGCCGCCGCCGGCGAGGCGCTGCTGTCCCCGGTCGCCACCAAGGGGCTGATCGCCAAGTTCCTGGCCCAGGGCGGGGCGGACGACGGCGACCCCGAGCCGTACTCGGACCGGCTGGACGCGCTCACCGGACGGGAACGGGAGGTCCTCGTCCTGGTCGCGGGCGGCCACTCCAACGACGAGATCGCCGAACGGCTGGCGGTCAGCCCGCTGACCGTCAAGACCCATGTGAACCGGGCCATGGCCAAGCTGGGCGCCCGCGACCGCGCCCAACTCGTCGTCATCGCCTACGAGTCGGGGCTGGTCCGTCCGAGGGTGGAGTGATTTCCGGCCCGCCTACTCCCATCGCGGTATGCGCGGGATAAAGAACGGGACCTGGGGGCGACGGGTCCGCCCTCCGGGTGGCTGATCGTATAAGCGGGCCTCAGCCGCTCCGGAAGCCCTCGGATGCCGACCCCGGGGGCGGGCCCCTAAGGAGACTCGAACCCCATGTCCTGGCTGTCCAGATTTAGTCTGAAACAGCGCGCCCTCGTCGGGCTGATGTCGATCGTGGCACTCGTCTTCGGCGCCATCGCGATACCCCAGATCAAACAGCAGCTCCTCCCCACCATCGAGCTGCCGGTGGTGTCGGTGCTCGCGACCTACCCGGGCGCGTCGCCCGACGTCGTCGAGAAGCAGGTCGTCGAACCCCTCGAAAGCTCCATCGAGGCCGTCGACGGCATCAAGGGCATCACCGCCACGGCGAGTGAGGGCAATGCCGTGCTCTCCGCCGGCTTCGACTACGGCGACGGCGGCCAGCAGCTCGTCGCCGACGTCCAGCAGGCGGTGAACCGGGCCCGGGCCCAGCTGCCGCAGGGCGTCGACCCCGAGGTGTTCGCCGGATCCACCGACGACATCCCGGCCGTCGTCCTCGCCGTCAGCTCCGACAAGGACCAGCAGGCGCTCGCCGACCAGCTGGACCGTGTCGTCCTCCCGGCGATCGACGACATCGACGGGGTGGGCCAGGTCTCCGTCGACGGCGTCCGCGACCTGGAGGTCACCGTCACCCCCGACGAGGCGAAGCTCGCCGCGGCCGGACTGACGACCCGGATCCTCGCCGACGCGCTGCGGGCGGGCGGCGCCACCGTACCGGCGGGCTCCTTCGAGGAGGACGGCAAGAGCCGTACCGTCCAGGTGGGCGCCGGATTCACCGATCTGAAGCAGATCGAGGAGCTGCGGATCCCCCGGGCCAAGGGCGGCCCGGTCCGGGTCGGCGACTTCGCGAAGGTCGCCCAGACCCCGGCCCCCGCCGACGCCCTGACCCGGACCAACGGCAAGTCGAGCCTCGCGGTCTACGTCTTCATGGACAACGACGGCAGCGCCGTCGCCATCTCCGACGCGGTCAAGGACGAGCTGCCCGACCTCCGGCGCGACCTGGGCTCCGGAGCCGAGGTCACCGTCGTCTCCGACCAGGGCCCGGCGGTCTCCAAGGCGATCTCGGGACTCACCACGGAAGGCGCGCTCGGCCTGCTCTTCGCGGTGATCGTGATCCTGGTCTTCCTGGCGTCCCTGCGCTCGACCCTGGTGACGGCGGTCTCCATCCCGCTCTCCGTGGTGCTGGCGCTGATCGTCCTGTGGAGCCGGGGCCTCTCCCTCAACATGCTCACCCTCGGCGCCCTGACCATCGCCATCGGCCGGGTCGTCGACGACTCGATCGTGGTGCTGGAGAACATCAAACGTCATCTGGGGTACGGCGAGGAACGCCACAGCGCGATCGTCACCGCCGTCAAGGAGGTCGCGGGCGCGGTCACCTCCTCCACCCTGACCACGGTCGCCGTCTTCCTGCCGATCAGCTTCGCCGGCGGCATGATCGGCGAACTGTTCGGCTCCTTCTCCCTCACCATCACGGCGGCGCTGCTGGCGTCCCTGCTGGTCTCCCTCACCGTCGTCCCCGTGCTGTCGTTCTGGTTCCTGCGCGCCCCCAAGGACGTACGGGAGCTCGACCCGGACGCGGCCCGGCGGGTCGCGGAGGAGAAGGAGGAGCGCAGCCGGCTCCAGCGGTCGTACGTCCCGGTCCTGCGGTTCGCCACCCGCCGCCGGATCACCAGTGTCGTGCTGGCCTTCGTCGTCCTCGCCGGCACCTTCGGCATGGCGGGGCTGCTGAAGACCAACTTCTTCGACCAGGGCGAGCAGGAGGTCATGTCGCTCCGTCAGGAGCTGCCCGCCGGGACCGGTCTGGCGGCGTCCGACGCCGCGGCGAAGAAGGTCGAGCAGGTACTGGAGGGCATTGACGAACTGGAGAGCTACCAGGTCACCGTCGGTTCCGCCGGCTTCCTGGCGGCCTTCGGCGGCTCCACCGGCGTCAACCAGGCGTCGTACCAGATGACCCTCAAGGACGGCGGCGACTACGACAAGGTCCGCGACCGGATCGACGCCGAGCTGGCGAAGCTCGACGGCATCGGCGACACCACCGTCGCCGCGGGCGACGGCTTCGGCAACCAGGACCTGAGCGTCGTGGTGAAGGCCGCCGACCCCGCCGTCCTCAAGACGGCGTCCGAGGCGGTACGCAAGGAGATCGCCGGTCTCGACGACGTCACCGACGTCCAGAGCGATCTCGCGCAGTCCATCCCCCGGATCTCCGTCACCGCCAAGCCCGAGGCCGCCGCCGCGGGCTTCAACGACGCGGCGCTCGGCGCGGCCGTCCTCCAGGCCGTCCGGGGCACCATCGCCGCCAAGGCGATCATCGGCGACACCGAGCGCGATGTCGTGGTCGCCTCGGCGCGGCCCGCGAAGACCATCGCCGAGCTGCGGGAACTGTCGCTGGGCCCGGTCAGGCTCGGGAAGATCGCGGACGTCCGGCTGGCGCCCGCGCCGGTCTCCATGACCCGTATCGACGGCGCCCGGGCCGCCACCATCACCGCCAAGCCGACCGGTGACAACACCGGGGCGGTCAGCTCGGACCTCCAGTCCAAGCTGAAGAAGCTGGATCTGCCGGAGGGCGCCACGGCCGCCATCGGCGGCGTCTCCGAGGACCAGGACGAGGCGTTCGCGTCCCTCGGCCTCGCGATGATGGCGGCGATCGCGCTCGTCTTCATCCTGCTGGTCGCGACCTTCAGGTCGCTGGTGCAGCCGCTGATCCTGCTGGTCTCCATCCCGTTCGCGGCGACCGGCGCGATCGGTCTGCTGGTCGCGACGGACACCCCGATGGGCGTACCGGCGCTGATCGGCATGCTGATGCTGATCGGCATCGTGGTCACCAACGCGATCGTGCTGATCGACCTGATCAACCAGTACCGCAAGCAGGGCCTCGGGGTCGTCGAGTCCGTCGTCGAGGGCGGCCGGCACCGACTGCGCCCGATCCTGATGACGGCCCTGGCGACGATCTTCGCCCTGCTGCCGATGGCCCTGGGCGTCACCGGCGAAGGCGGCTTCATCGCCAAGCCGCTGGCGGTCGTGGTGATCGGCGGTCTGCTCTCCTCGACCGTCCTCACCCTGCTGCTCGTCCCGACCCTGTACACGATGGTCGAGCTGCGCAAGGAGCGGCGCGCGGCGAAGAAGGCCGCGAAGCGCGCGAAGAAGTCGGGCGGGACACCGCCGGCCGGTGAGTCCGGTGAGTCCGGTGAGTCCGGTGAAGAAGGCCGGAGCCCGCTGAACGCGTAGGCCTGTCGCAGAACCTGTCGCCGGTCCTTTCGCGGGCCCTTCGCAGGTCTTCCGCGGGTCCATTCGGGAGCCCGCTCGCACCTCGTGCGAGCGGGCTCCCCGCGTCCGGTCCGGCCGCCACCGAGGGCACGGCGCCCGGAAAGTGGCTAAAGCGCAAAAAACTATGGTTTGTACGTCACGATATGAGCATGACGGAGTACGTGCTCATCCCCGGCGCCGACGGCCGGGCCTGGTACTGGCACCGCGTCGTGCCCGAACTGCGCGCCCGGGGACACGAGGCCATCGCCGTCGATCTGCCCGAGGACCCGTCGGCGGGGCTCGCCGACTACACGGAGGCCGTGATCGACCAGCTGGACTCCGCCCCCGGACGGCTGGTCGTGGTGGCCCAGTCGCTGGCCGGGTTCATCGCCCCGCTGGTCTGCGCGCGCATCCCGGTCGAGCGGATGATCCTGGTCAACGCGATGGTCCCGGCGGCGGGGGAGACCGCCGAACAGTGGTGGGCCAACACCGGGCACCCCGAGGCCCGCCGCGCGGCGGCGCTGCGCGACGGGCGGGACCCGGAGGCGCCCTTCGACCCGCTGGTGGACTTCTTCCACGACGTACCCCCCGAGATCACCGACGAGGCCCTGTCGATCGGCCCGCCCGGCGGGCCGTCGACGAGCTTCTTCGCCGACCCCTGGCCGCTCGACGGCTGGCCGGACGTGCCGACCCGTTTCCTCCAGGGACGGGACGACCGCTTCTTCCCGCTGGAGTTCCAGCGGAAGGTGGTCGCCGACCGGCTCGGCGTACCGGTGGAACCGCTGCCCGGCGGCCACCTGGTCGCCCTGGCCCGGCCCGAGCAGCTCACCGACTGGATCTGCGGCTGACGTCGGCAGCGGCGGCAGTGGCAGTGGTAGCGGCGTCGTCGGCGGCCCGCGCGCACAGCAGCGCGAGGGCCGAGCACAGGGTCGTCCCCGCCGCCAGGGGCCAGAGCGCCGACCCGCCACCCACCCCCATCAGCGGAGCCACCAGCGCCCCGGCCGCGCTCTGGGCCGTACCGAGCAGTGCCGACGCGGTTCCGGCCGCGTACGGCACCCGGGCGAGGGCCAGCGCCGCCGCGTTCGGGGTGACGAGCCCGAGCCCCGCGCAGATCACGGCCAGCGGCGGCAGGACGAGCGCCGCGGTCGGCCCGGCCGCCGCCGCGGCGACGGCGAGCAGCGCCGCCGACCCGGTGAGCATGAGCCGCAGCCCGGTCCGCAGCAGCCGCTCGGGCGCCACCCGCCCCACCAGCCGCGCCGACAGCAGACCGGCCGCCGCGGTGACGGCGGCGCCCGCCGCGAAGACCGCGGACATGCCCAGGGCGCCCGGCCCCAGGACCCGCCGGAGCAGGAAGGGCGCCCCCGCGATCCAGCAGAACAGCACGGCGAAGCCGAAGGCGAACGCGCCCGAGTAGCCGAGGTGCGCCCGGTCCCGCAGCACCTTCCGGGCCGACCTGCGGAACCCGGTGGCGCTGCCCGTGATCCGCCGCCCCGGCGGCAGCGTCTCCGGTACGCCGACGTGGACGGCGACCGCCACGACCGCCGCCACCCCCGCGAGCACCCAGAACACTCCCCGCCAGCCGAAGGACCCGAGGAGCGCGCCGCCCACCGGGGGCGCGACCACCGGCGCGAGACCGCCCAGGGTGACGAGCAGGCCGGTGAGCCGGGCGGCCCGCGCCCCGGTGAGGACATCGGCCACCACGGCCCGGCTGAGCACCACCCCGGCGGCGCCGCAGAACCCGGCCGCGAACCGGAACACGACCAGCCACGGCAGACCGGTCGCGAGCGCGCACAGGGCCGTCGAGACCGCGCAGCCCACCGCCCCCGCGAGCAGGGGGCGCCGCCGCCCGTAGCGGTCGGAGAGCGGACCGAAGACGAGATGGCCCACGACCATCCCCACCAGGAACGCGGTCAGGGTGAGCTGCACCCCGGACGCGTCGGTCCCCAGCTCGTCCGCCAGGGCGGGGAAGGCGGACAGATACATATCGGTGGACAGCGGACCGACGACACAGAGCAGTGCGAGCGCACCGGTCGACAGGGACATGACGCCACGACCTCCACAGGAAAAAGGGAAGGGGGAGGCAGGGCGGCTGAAAGAAGAAGGAACGAAACAGAAAAAAGGGGGAGACGCCGCGGCGGGCGGCGGGGAAGGCGGGGCGGCTCGAAGGCGGCACCCGCGCCGGATGTTCATACGGTAGCCCACGAGCGGTTTTCGTACGGTAGCCCACGAGCGGTTACGGGGAAACCACCGGGCGCCCCGGCCGGAGGTTCGGCCGGGGCGCCCGGGTCGGGTCGGCGGGGGTGACGCGGGGGTTACGGCCTGTCTCTTATAA
>NZ_JBHYZV010000094.1:0-25415 GCF_042753905.1 Streptomyces sp. NPDC059248
CGGGGGGGGGCCACGGGACCGTACACCCCGGGGGCCCCCGCCCCCCCCCTTTTCGCCCGCCTGTCCCCCCCTCTCGCCCCCCCCCCTCGTCCCCCGGGCTCGTCGGCGGCCACCGGATCGCCGACGCCGACCGGACCTACCCAGCAAGGACATCCATGACCCCCACCACCACGGCGACGGGACTTCCGCCCCGGCAGACGCTGCCCGCCGAAGAGCGTCACGCCACGGAACTCGCCTTCCTCGCCGCCCATGACGAAGGCCCGCGGCCGCCCGGCTGGCGGCTGACGCCCCGCTCCGTCGTCACCTTCGTCTGCGGCAGCGGCGGCGAGCCCCTCAAGCTGTCCGGGCCCCATGGGACGCTGCCCGGCGAGCTCTTCATAGCCCCCAAGTTCGTCGGCGAACGCGCCTTGGTGGAGCGGTGTGTGGTCACCCTCGCCGGAGAGCGCGGCCTGCTGTTGGTGGGTGAGCCGGGTACGGCCAAGTCGATGCTGTCGGAGTTGCTGTCGGCGGCCGTCTGCGGCACCAGCGCGCTGACCGTGCAGGGCACCGCGGGCACCACCGAGGACGCCCTGCGCTACGGCTGGAACTACGCCCTCCTCCTGGCTCAGGGGCCCACTCCCCAGGCCTTGGTGGACTCGCCGGTCCTCGGCGCGATGCGCTCCGGACGGGTGGCGCGCGTCGAGGAGATCACCCGCTGTCTGCCCGAGGTGCAGGACGCGCTCGTATCGATCCTCTCCGACCGCCGGATGAGCGTGCCCGAACTGTCCGGCACGGCCGAGGCACAGGTGGCCGCCGCCCCCGGGTTCACGGTCATCGCCACCGCCAACCTGCGCGACCGCGGAGTGTCGGAGATGTCCGCCGCGCTCAAGCGCCGTTTCAACTTCGAGACGGTGCACCCGATCTCGGACGTCGAGGCCGAGACCGCGCTCGTCAAGCGGCAGGCCGTCGCGGCCGTCGAGCGGGCGGGCGCGGCCTTCGACGTCGACGACGCGGTGCTCGACGTCCTGGTGACCGTCTTCCGGGACCTGCGGGCCGGGCGCTCGGCCGAGGGCTGGGACGTGGAGCGTCCCGGCACGGTGATGTCCACCGCCGAGGCGGTGCAGGTCGCCGTCTCCCTGGGGGTGTCCGCCGCCTATCTGCCCGCCGGGGACTCCCTCGACCTGGTCCCCGGTCATCTCCTGGGCGTGGTCCGCAAGGACGATCCCGGCGACCACGCGCGCCTGCTGGGTTACTGGGACGGCCCCGTGCGCCGCCGCGCCGAGGACGGTTCGCCGACCTGGCGCCGTCTGTGGGACCTGCGCGAGGACCTTCGGTGACACCCGTCCAGGACCCGAAGCCGACGGCCGTACCGGATCCGCGGACGGCGCCCGCCGATGACCCGCGGGTCGCGTCCGTCGAGGACCCGCGCGTGGCGCTCGACGCCCTCGCCGGCTCCGCGGTGCCGTATCTGCTGGGCGTACGGCACCACAGCCCCGCGCTCGCCGCGGCCGTGCCCGCGCTGCTGGACGCGGCCGGCGCCGACGTGGTGTGCGTGGAGCTGCCGGCCGACTTCCAGCCGTGGCTGGCCCACCTCGGGGCGCCCGGCACGGTCGCGCCGGTCGCGCTCGCGGGCGCCGGGCAGGGCGGGCGGCTCGGCTTCTACCCGTTCGCCGACTTCTCCCCCGAACTCGCCGCGGTCCGCTGGGCGCGGGAGCGGGGCGCGGAGGTCGTCTGCTGCGATCTGCCGATGGCCGACGCGCGCTGGGGCGGCGAGTCCACAGATACGGACACAGATACGGACGCAGATACGGACACGGCCGGGGGCCCTCGCGAGGCGGTCGCGGGACCCGGGGGCCGGCCCGCGCCCACGTCCTTCGCGCGGGCGCTCACCGCCGCCGGGACCGGCCGGGCCGGGGACGACCTGTGGGACCGCAGTGTGGAGGTGCGTGCCCCGGGCTGCGCTCCCGAGGTGCTGCGCCGGGCGGCGCTGAGCGTCGGCTGGGCGCTGCGTCAGGACGCCGAGTCGTCCGGCGGGGTGTCCGCCGCGGACCTGGCGCGCGAGGCCCATATGCGGGACACGATCGCCCTCGCGGCGTCCGGCGGACGCCGGGTCGCGGCGGTGGTCGGCGCCTTCCACGCCCCGGCGCTGGCCGCCGGGACGGCCGGGCCGCCGCCGGCCGGCGGCACCACCGGGCAGGGGGTAGCGACCACCGGAGGGGCGGCGGCGCGAACTGCGGCAGCGACGGGAACTGCGCGACCGGGGGACCCCTCTCCCGTCGTCACGTCCCTGGTCCCGTACGCGTTCGAGCTGCTGGACTCCCGGTCCGGCTATCCCGCGGGGATCCGCGATCCGCGCTGGCAGCAGGCGGTGTTCGGCGCCGGGGGCGATCCCGGTCTGCTGCACGACGCCGCGGCCGGGGCGATCACGAGGGTGTGCCGGGAGCTGCGGGCGGCCGGGCACACGGCGGGGACGGGCGAGGCGCGTGAGACGCTGCGCGTCGCCTGCGACCTGGCCCGGTTGCGCGGTCTGCCGGCCCCGGGCCGGAGCGAGATCCTCGAAGCCCTCACGGTGGTGCTGGGCCAGGGCGAACCGCTCGGCCGGGGCCGGGCTCTGGCGCGGGCCCTGGAAGTGGTCCTGGTCGGCACCGAGCGCGGCCGGGTCGCGCCGGGCACGCCGCGCTCCGGGCTCGGCCCGTCCGTCGAGGCCGAACTCGCCGCCCTGCGGCTGCCGGGCCCGGACGATCCCGCGCCGCGCGAGCTCCGTCTCGACCCGCTGCGTTCGGCCCTCGACCACCGCCGCGAGATCCTGCTGCGGCGGCTGGAGGTGTGCGGGGTGGGCTACGGCGAGCCGGTGGCGGTCGCCGGTACGGGCGACGCCGCCGCGCTCTCCTCACGGTGGCGGCTGTCGTGGGTCCCCTCCGTGCCGGTCCGGCTGGACCTGGCCGGGGTGCGCGGTGTGACCGCCGCGCTGGCGGCGGAGGGCACGCTGCGGGAGACCTTCCGCCGGGAGTCCGCCGACGGCGGCCCCACCTGCGCCCTGGTCCTGGCGGGGCTTCGGGACGCCGCGCGCTGCGATCTGCCCGCGCTGGTCGCCCGGCGGCTGGCCGAGGCCGCCGATGTGCTGCCCGCGTCCGCCACGATCCCCGAGATGCTCACCGGTCTCGATCTGCTGGAGGCGCTGCGCCGGGGGCATCTGCCTGGCACGACGCCCGAGGGCAGGCGGGCGGCGGGTGCGCTCGCCGCCGATCTTCTGGAGGCGGCGGTACGGTCCCTGCCGGGTCTCGCGGGCAGCGACGACCCGGAGGAGGCGGCCGCGCTGGTGGCCTTGGCCGCGCGCGCCGGTGAACTCCGCCTGGGGCTGCGGATGGACCAGGCCCTGGCCGACCTCGTGGACTCCGCGTCCCCCCTCGTCCAGGGCGCCGCGCTCGCCTGCCGGGTCCTGTTCGACCTGGAGGACGCCGGGACGCTCGGCGCCAGGGCCGCCGGCTGGATCGACACGGCCACCGGGCCCGACGCCCGGCGCGCGCTGGCCCGTCGGCTCGTCGGACTGCTGACCGGGGCCGCGCCGCTGCTCCAGTCGGCGCCGACCGCCCTCGATCCGCTGCTCGACCGGATCGAATCGCTCGACGACCGGGGTTTCCTGGACCGGCTGCCGGCGCTGCGCGGCGGCTTCGACACGCTCACCCCGGCGGGCCGCGACCGGCTGCTGCACACCGTAACGGAACGGCTGGGCGACCGTCTCGACCTCGCGCTGGGGGCCTCCCCGCGGCTGCTGGCCCTGTGGACGGCGGCGGACGAGGCCGGCCGTTCGGCGGCGGCCTCCCTGCGGCCGGCGTCCCCGCCGCACCGGACCGCCGGAGCTCCGGCCACCGGGGCTCCGGTCGCCGAGGCCCCGGTCGCCGACACGTCCAACGCCGCCGACGCCGCCGACGCCTCCGACGCCGTATCCGCGGCGATACCGCGCGGGTCCGTCGTGGACGAGCCGCGCGACGGCGTCCTGCGTCTGTCGGCGACAGACCGGTGGCGTCTGCTGCTCGGCAGGGAGCACGACCGGCTCCCGGCGGACGCCCGCCGTTACGCGCACGCGCTCGACGAGCTGTACGGCGCGGGACGCGGCGAGGGCTCGTCGGACCCGGGCCGTGACGGCGGCCGCGGCGGCGGACAGGACGCCTCCTTCCCGACCGCGCGCGAGTGGGCCGATGAACTCCAGGCGCTGTTCGGCACGGAGGTACGGGAAGAAGTCCTGGCCCGCGCCGCCGACCTGGGACGCAGCGATGTGCTGGCCGAAATCGACCCCGGGGCGGTGCGTCCGTCCGTCGATCTGCTGACGTCCGTGCTGTCGCTGGCGGGCGGGATGCCGGAGCAGCAACTCGCCCGGCTGCGCCCGCTGGTACGCCGACTGGTCGACGAGCTGGCCAAGGAGCTGGCCACCCGGACGCGTCCGGCGCTGACCGGTCTCGCCAACCCCCGCCCGACCCGCCGGCCGGGAGGCCGGATCGATCTGCCGCGTACCCTGCGGGCCAACCTCGTCCACGCCCGCAGGAGGGCCGACGGCAGCACCCTGGTGGTTCCGGAACGGCCGGTGTTCAGCACCCGTTCGCGCAAGGAGGCGGACTGGCGGCTGATCCTGGTGGTCGATGTGTCCGGGTCCATGGAGGCTTCCGTGATCTGGTCGGCGCTGACCGCGGCCGTGCTCGGCGGCGTGCCCACGCTCAGCACGCATTTCCTGGCGTTCTCGACGGACGTGATCGATCTGACGGACCGGGTCGACGACCCGTTGTCCCTGCTGCTGGAGGTTCGCGTGGGTGGTGGCACCCATATCGCGGCCGGTCTGGCCCACGCCCGCTCCCTGGTGACGGTCCCGAGCCGGACCCTCGTGGTGGTGGTGAGCGACTTCGAGGAGGGCTACCCGCTCGGCGGGCTGCTCGGCGAGGTACGGGCCCTCGCGGGTTCGGGGGTGCACCTGATGGGCTGTGCCGCGCTGGACGACGGCGGCAGCCCGCGCTACTCCGTGCCCATCGCCCGGCAGTTGGTCGCGGCCGGTATGCCCGTCGCCGCCCTCAGTCCTCTCGCCCTCGCCCGCTGGGTGGGCGATCGCCTCCGCGGAGAATCCCGATGAGCCCCGTACTCCCCCCGGCCGCGCCCGAGGTCACCGCCGCCGCCGTGGCCGGCCTGACCTCCCGGCTGCGCAAGAAGCTGGACGCCGCCGTGGAGACCTGCGCGGCCGTTCCCGTCGTCGGGGAGGGCGCCGAGCGGCGGGTGCGGTGCGGTGCGGACGCGGAGGTCGTCCTCACTCCCGGTCCTTCCGGAGCGGTCACGGAAGCCGGGCAGGCGGTGTGCAGCTGTCTGCTGGCGCCGAGATGCCTTCACCGTGCCGCCGTGCTGAGCGCCTGCCCGGTGGCCGACGCGGACGCGGAGCCCCTCACGGACGCGGAGCCCCTCGCGGACGCGGTGGCCGACGCCCCCGCCGCGGCGCCCGACGGGGACGCCGTACCGGACGCGCGTACAGCGGGGGCCCGCGGCGTGCCCGGCACCGGGACGGCAGATGGCGCGGTCGCCGCCGCGCCGGGGACCGGCGACGCCGGCACCTCGTCGCGGACGGACCTCACGACGGCGCAACTGGCCGCCGCGCGGGCCCTGTGGACCGCCGCGGTGGCGGCGCTCGCCGCCGGGGTACCCGCGGCGGGCGCGGTCGCGCAGGCGGAGTTGCTGCGGGCCTCGCACTCGGCGCGACTCGCCGGGCTGTACCGCGCGGAAGGCGCGGCCCTGCGTGTGGTGCGCGGACTGCGGGGCGCCCGCTCCCGCCACGACGGCCACCGGCTGGCCGACCTGGTGGACAACCTGCGTGAACTCCTGCTGACCACGACCCGGTTGACTTCGGCGGAGCCGGACCCGGCATGGATCGGGTCCGCCCGCCGCGCCTACCGCCCGGAGGGTGCCCTGCGGGTGCACGGGGTGTGCCGGGAGCCGGTGGTCTCGGCCACCGGGTTCGGCGGGGTGGTCACGCATGTCGTCTCGGACGACGGGCGCTGGTTCACCGTCGCGGACGTCAAACCGGGCGGTGCCGGCCGGGCGCGCGGTGCGGCGACGGCTACGGTCGCGCTGGGCTCGGGCAGTCTCGATCACGCCCGGCTCTCGCGGGGCGGGCTGCTGGTCTCGGGGGCGACCCTGTCGTCGGACGGCCGTCTCGGAGCGGGCAAGGGGGTCCGGGCGACACCGGTCGCGGGCCGGTCCTGGACCTCGGGGCCCCTGGCCGCCCTGTTCGCACGGCCGCTCTCCGATGCCGTGGGCGACGGGCTCGGGAACGCCCCGGTGAGCGACCCCGAGCAGGCGCGGCAGCCGGCCGGTGAACTGATCGGCTGCGATCTGGTCGTCGTCGGAGCGTTTAACGGCCAGGTACTGGCGCGGGAGTTGCAGCCCGACGGGGTGGACCGGGACGGCCTGCTGATCCGGTTGCTGCCGGCCCATGGCCATCCCGATCTGGCGCACACCGCGAACCTCCGTCGGCTGGTGTCCCGCCCCGGGCTGCGGCTGCGTGTCGTCGGCCGTCCGGATCCCGACCGCGCCGCCACGCTCCGGCCGCTGGCCGTCGGGCCGCTGCCGGACGACGACACGACGACCCTGCGTCTGCCGGAGGAGTGGCTGGGCCATGCCGACCTGGGCTACGACCGCCTCGAAGGCGTCCATCTGCCGCCCGGCGACGCCCTGCCGGAGACGGCCGGGCTCCCCGATGTCCCGCCGGACCCGGTGGCGGAGGCACCGTTGTGGCGGCTTCGCCGGCTGGTCGAGGTCGCCGTGTCGGGTGGCCGCCGGGCCGTCGCCCAGCCCGCGCGCGACGGCGACCGCGCCGGAGCCGCCGCGGCCCTGCGCCGGGTCGGCTTCCGCACGGCGGCGGACCTGTTGACGGAGCTGACCACGGAAGCGGACCGGCGCGGCCGCGACGTCTTCGGCCGCACCGAGGAGGCCGACCCCGACGCGTATGCCCGCACCTGGCTCGCCGCGGCCGTCTATCTCGCCGGCACCGAACGGGCCCTGGTCCGTGCGACCTGGCAGCCCCCGGACACCTCGGGAGGTGCTCCGCCGGCGTGACCCGCGGGAAGGGGGCCGGGGTGTCGCGGGCCCCGGCGGACGGTCTACGCCGGGTCGGGGCGCGGGGCGCGGCGCATGGACCAGAGGGTGGGGCCGCCGCCGGGGAGGGTGATTTCGGCCCGGGTGGTGAAGCCGAAGTACTCGTAGAAGGGGAGGTTCGACTCCTTCGAGGACTCCAGGTAGGCGGGGAGCCCCGCCGCGTCGGCCTTGGCGAGGCCGGAGCGGAGGAGGGCGGCGCCCTGGCCCGTGCCCTGCGCGGCGGGATCGGCACCGATGACCGCGAGGTACCAGTGGGGTTCCCGGGGGCTGTGCTGGGCGGCGGCCTCGACGGTGGCGCCGAACAGGTCGGCGCGGTCGCCCAGGATGCTCCGCAGTTCCCGGATGGTCTCCGCGTCGGGCACGGCCTTGTCCCGGCCCTCCGGGGAGACCCAGAACGCCGCGGCGGACTCGGTGCGCTCGCAGACGGCGCTATGGACGTACTGGCGGGTGAAGATCGTGCCGAAGTAGCTCGTCAGCGATGCCTCGCGGGCCTCGTCCACGGGGAAGAACCAGCGCATCATCGGGTCGTCGTCGAAGGCGCGGGCGAGGGAGCGGCTGATCGCCGCGGCATCGTCGGCGACGGCCGTGGCAGGGATGTTCGTATTCGCCATGCGTGCATTCTGCAATCACCTGTTCGCGCTGGTCGGGGCGGGGTGGCCGTTAGGGCGCGAGCAGCTCCGGGAGGGGGGTGGAGGGGGCATCGGCGGTGGTGGGCGGGGTCTGTTCGGTGAGACGGGCGAAGGTTCTCGCCCAGGCTTCGGGGTCGTCGCCGAGGGTTGTGCGGACGAGTTCGGCGACCGTCGTCAGGGCGTGTGCCACCTCGGTGCCGGGGTTGTCGTCGCGGCGGCGGGCGCGGTTGAGCCAGGCGAGGACGACGGCGGCGGGGGCCGCTTCGCGTACGAGGTCCTCACCGGTCGTCCGGCCGTCCCTGAGGAGGCGGTCGAACAGGATGTCCACGGGCTCATGGCTCCCCGGGCCGAGGCCGTGGCGGAGCCGGGCGACGGTCAGGGTCCGGTCCGTCGGGGGTATCCGCGGGGACGGGAGGTGCAGCAGGGCCGCGTGGCGGAGCCTGAGGCCGTACGGCGCGCGGGCGTTGCGTACGACGGACTCCCATTCGGGGATCGGGTCCTCCGCGTGGGCCGCTTCGAGGCCCGCCCAGTCGGGTGTCGCCGGGTGGCGGTCGAGGATGTCGGTGGTCTCCGCGTGGCTTCTCGTCCGGCGCAATCTCTTCACCAGCCGGTCGGCCGCGAGTTCCCGGTCCAGCCGGGCGGTGAGCGGGGCGGCGGGGTCGGTCGAGGCGAGTGCCTTCCGGGCCAGCCGGGTGGCGGTGGCGCCGAGGGCCTCCCCGTCCGCCAGCTTCGCCAGCGCCTCGGGTCCGCCGTGGCGCAGGGTGTTCCGGCAGGCCGTCAACTGCTGGGCGAGTGTGAGCTTTCTGCCCTCGCGGCTCACCGTCAGGGCGATCAGTTCCGGCTCGGCCGACTCCAGCCAGGCGAGCCCGCCGGGCACCGGTGCGGCGGGGTCCGCCTCCACCGCGGTGAGCACATCGGCGGCCAGGCGTCCGGGCCGGGCCACGATCCGCCGCCGGATTCGGGGGTCGCCGTCGCGCAGCAGGATCGCGTCGACTCCGGGGTCGGCCAGGTCCACCAGCCGGTCGACGGAGCGCTCGTCGAGCCGTCTCGACTCCTCGGCCAGGATCCGGCGGACCGTGCCGTCGTCCCCGGAGCGGGTCAGCAGGATCTCGAACACGGTTCGGGGCGTGGGTGTGCGGCGCTTCAGATACGCGGCGAGCCGCCAGGCCGTGTCGGGCCCGGACCGGTCGAGCACCGCGGTGACGGCCGGCCCGGGGGCGAGGCGGAGCAGTGTGCCCAGGGGCCAGGTCCAGCGGTGGTCGCCCCGGGCGAGCAGGGTCAGCGCTTCGTCGGGCGTGGCCGGGGCGGGGCGGGTGGCGGGTGAGGCAAAGGGGGCGGCCGAGGGGGAGGAAGGCGGCTGCGGGGGGTGTGCGGTCGTGGAGGTGGTGGCGTCCCCGGGCTCTTCCGTCCCGCCGTCCCGGCGTGCCCGTGCCCGTGCCCGTGCCAGTGCCCGGGACCGGGTCAGCAACTCCCGCCAGGACGGTCCGGGCTCGGGGCCCTTGGTGCCGGTGGCGGCCAACGCGTCCCGCGCGGTGTCGGCGAGGGCGAGCCAGGCGTCCGCGTCCGTGCCGAGTTCCTGTTCGAGCGGGGCAGCCAGGGCGCGTTCCCAGGCGGCGACGAAGGCGAGGGCGTCCCAGCGGTGACGCCCCATCAGCAGCCAGGCGGCGGGGAGCCTGGTCAGGAGGTCGTCGGCCCGGAGCACCCCGTGGAGCCAGGCCCTTTCGACGAGCAGTTCGATCCGCCACCACTCGGTCTCCTCGTCGATCCGCGTCAGCACCTCGGCCCGGGTCGGCGGCTCGCAGGGGTGGTCGTCCACGGCCCGGCGAAGCCAGGCGGGGTGGTGCCAGGCCGGGGCGTCCACGGTCCGGTGCGCGGCGAGATACCGCAGCACCGCGGGGTCCCGCGGCAGGGGCGCCCGCCCTTCGGGGGCGAGCGCGATCAGCAGGTCGACGGCCCCGAGCGCCGCCCGTCCCCGTTCGTTCCCCGGCTCCGTCGGCGGGTGGGCGGCGGGCGGAGCGGGAGGGGCGGGCCGAGGGGTGGGTGGAGCGGGGGTTTCCGCGGGAGTGTCGCCCGGGGGCGTGGGCTCCGCGGGGCGTACGACGGCTCGTGCCGCGTCGGCGAGTGTCCCCCGGTGGCCCGCGAGCACCCGCAGGGCCGCGGGGTGGGCCGCGTCGGCGGCCGGGATCAGCGCCGCCAGCTCCGCCCGGTCGCGCGCGCTCCACAGGCCCTCCGCCGCCAGGGCCGTGAGGGCGGTCACCGCGCGGGCCGCCGGGCGGGCCGCGGCGAGGAGTTCGGCGGGGGTCAGCCGTCCGGCGCGGACCATGCCGACGGCCCACCGTCCGGCCGCGTCGGTCAACTCCTCGGCGGCCAGCCGCTGCCGGGGTGTGCCGAGATCGCCCTCGACCCGGCCGCGCCGCCACGGGTCGTTGAGCAGGACGAGTTGGAAGTCGGCCCGGTCGGCGTCGGTGGCGTCCTCGTGACGGACCAGTTCCTGTGCGGCCTTGGGCATGAAGGGCGCCCGGCGGTGCGCGGCGGCGATCGCGGGCATGTCGTGGACGTACGGCTCGTTCAGCAGATCGCGCAGGGTGCTGGTGCCGCGGCTGGTGGCCAGCAGGCGCGGCAGGGCCGCCGGGTCCTCGTACGGCTCCCCGTCGGCTCGCAGCCGGGCCGCTCCGCCGGGTTCGTCGAGGGCGGCCGTCACATCGGCCCGGACGGCCGGGATCAGAAGGCGGACCGCCACCGGGTCGGCGAGCACGGACCGGACGGCAGTGGCGCCCCGCCGCTCCCAGATCCGCAGCAGCGCGTACCGCTGGGCGACTCCGCGCACTCCGTGCGTCAGCGCCTTGATCACCAGCTCGGGGTCGCCGCTGCCCAGCAGGGGTGCCGTCCGGCCGCGTGTCGACTCGCCGCCGGCGGAGAGCAGTTCGGCCCGCAGGGCGGGGTCCAGCGGTACCCGGTCGAGCGCGTGGGCGATCGCCCGGCGCAGCGACGGGGTGCAGCGCGCGTTGCCGTACACGGCGGCGTTGACCTGCGGGTCGTCCGCCGCGACCAGGGCCTTGAGGACGCGGGCGTCCTGGCGGGGATGGCGGGCGAGGGCCGTACGGGTCCGGGTGTCGCCGTGGCGGACCACGGCGGAGGTGAGGACGGGGCCCGGCGCGGTCCCTTCGGAGAGGAGGGCCCTGACGGTGCGGTCGGGCAGCGCGGCCACCGCCGCCGCGGCCCACGCGGGTGGAGTGTGCTCCAGCAGCAGGGCGAGGGTGGCCACGGCGGACGCGGGCGGCAGGGGCGCGGCGTCGGCGGGGGCGGGCGCGCCGGCCAGCAGGTCGGGGAGGGGGTCGGGGAAGGTCCCGAGCCGGTCGTGGAGTCCGCGCCAGCGCCGGGGGTCGTCACCGGGATACCGCTCCAGCAGCAGGGTGAGTACGGGCACGGGGGTGTCGGCCGCCGGAGTCGACGGCGTCCGCAGCAGAGCCCCGAGGGCGCGGGCCGGGCGGGTGCGGTGGATCAGGGCGGCGGTGAGGTCCGGGTCGAGTTCACCGGCCGCGCGCACGGCGTCCGTCAGCCGGGCGACGGCCGCCGCCGGAGCCGTACCGGACGCGAGGGCTTCCCGCAGCGCCTCGGCCGCTTTCGCCGGGGGCTCGGCCGGTTCCTCGTCCGGCGCGGTCAGCAGCGCGAGCAGGCCGTCCCGCAGCAGCGTCTCGTCCGGGGTGAGTGCCGTGCCCCTCTCCTCCGGGGCGCTCTCCCCCGGCCCGTTCCCGTCGCTTCCGCCCGGTCCCCCGGATCCCTCGATTCCCGTCATCGTCCGCCCCCTGTGACTCGCCGTCCCGCCGATCCGCCGTCGTGGCGTCCGGCACACCGCTCATCTCAGCACGCGCCACTGACAATCCGTTCGGCGAGCTCGTGCCGCGCCCCGGCGCGGAGTTCGGTACGGCGGTAGGCGCCGGGCGCCGCCCCGTAGGCGGCCCGGAACGTCCGGCTGAACACCGACGGGTTGGTGAACCCCCAGTGGGCGG
This sequence comes from Streptomyces sp. NPDC059248, assembly GCF_042753905.1. Taxonomy (NCBI): domain Bacteria; kingdom Bacillati; phylum Actinomycetota; class Actinomycetes; order Kitasatosporales; family Streptomycetaceae; genus Streptomyces; species Streptomyces sp. NPDC059248. The sequence goes on from NZ_JBHYZV010000094.1 coordinate 11,747, forward strand.
CGATGTCCGCGACCCGCCAGGAGGCGAGCGCCGGGTCCCGCAGATCGCGGCGGCAGCGTTCCAGCCTGCGTTCCCGGATGGTCGCCGCGACCGTCGTCCGCCGCCCTTCGAACAGGGCGTGCAGGGTCCGCGGGGACATCTGGTGCCGTGCGGCTATCGTGGCCGGGGTCAGCCGCGGGTCCCCGAGGTTGAGGTCGATGAAGAAGTCGATCCGGGTGAGGAGTGCCGTACGGCGGGTCTCGTCCGGGAGGGTCCGCTGCCGGTCGAGATGGTGGGCGAGGAACGTGACGGCCAGGTCCCGGGTCACGGTGTCCAGCCGCTCCCGGTCGGCCGGCGGGATCCGGCCGCCGTGGCGGGCGCAGGAGAGCAGATAGCCGCGGAGCACCTCGCCGACGCCCCCGCCGCCCGTGAGGGGGCGGGCGAGCAGCTCGTCGGTACGGTCGGCGGGCAGCGGGATCGTGGCCCGGGGCAGCCGGAGCATCACATGCCGTACCCCTTCCGGATCGGTCGTCCGGGACTCCAGCTCGTGGGAGGTGTCGAAGAGCACCCAGTCACCGGTGCGGAGATCGACCGAGTTGCGGCGCTGCGCGAAGGCCATCGATCCCGCAACGATCAGGGCGAGTTGGTAGTGCTCGGGATCGGAGCGCCGGATCAGCGAAGGGGGTCGGGCGGAGCGGATGGGGGTGTACTCGAACATGGAGAACGCGGTGCTGCCGAGTTCGAGCGTGCCCGCCCGCGCCTGGAACGCCGCGGGGTCGGCGCAGCCGATCCGTACCGGGGCGACATCACGACGCACCAGGTCGGTGAACCAGTCGAAGCGGTCGGACACGGGAACCAGATCCGTTCCGGTCAGCGGGATCAATGCACTGCCTCTCTGCGAAGCCGCCGTCGCCCGGCGACCGGGTGCGGCGCGGTGCGGTGCGGTGCGCCGGCGACGTGGCGCGTGGGCGGTGGAGCCGGTCGTGGGCCTGTGGCAAGGCGGGCCGGCGGCGGCAGGTCCGTCCCCGACCTCACCTTCTAACGCAGTTCGATATCCCTAACACTGTTAGATCACTCCTTTAAGCTACACGGCCTTCGCGGAGTCTCCGAGCGGAAATCAGCCGCGGCCCGGCTCCATCGCGACCGGGGCCGCGATGTCCGGGGCGGGTGCGGCCGCGGTGTCGGGGTCGGGCGCGGCCCGGCCCGGCCCGCACACTCATCCCCTCAATACGGATCGTCTCGTTTTGTTTGACGGGTAGGCTGAGCGCATGTCCAACGAGAAGGGGCCGGATCACTCCCGGCGCAAGGAACGGTCCCGGCAGGCGATCCTCGCGGCCACCCGCGCCCTGGTCGCGGAGGAGGCGTACGACAAGGTCACCGTCGAGGCCATCGCCGCCCGGGCGGGGGTCGGCAAGCAGACGATCTACCGGCGGTGGCCGTCGAAGGGCGCGGTCGTCTTCGCCGCCCTGCTGGCTCTGAGTGAAGGCGTGGACGGGCAGTCGCTCGCGCTGCCGGACACGGGTGACCTGGCGGCCGACCTCAAGCTCGTCATGCGGGCCACGGTCGAGGAGTTCGCCGACCCGTCCTTCGACCGGCTGATCCGGGCCCTCAACACCGAGATCTCCAACGATGCCGCGCTGGCGGCCGAGTACCGTGAGAAGGCGGCCCGGCCATTGGAGGAGGCGAAGAAGGCACGCCTGCGCAGTGCCCGGGAAGTCGGCCAGCTCGACGCCGACGCCGATCTCGATCTGGTACTCGAAGTGCTCTACGCCCCCCTCTTCCAGCGGTGGCTGCACCGCAGCGGTCCGCTGACCGCCACCTACGCCGACTCGCTCGTCGACGCCGCCCTCAGAGCCTTCGGCCCATCGGCCCCAACAGCTAAACCGAGCGCCGCTTAAGCCGCTGACCTGCGAAAACAGTCACGCTACCGGGCCGGAGCCAAGGTCGCTCCCCCGCCGTTGATCTCCTTTCGGTCACTCCCCGAGGGCCTAGACTGACGGCACGGCGCATCCGGCGTCACCGCGCGGGGTCGTGCGGGGCCGTGCGGGGCCGTGCGGGGCGCGGGACACCGCCGGACGGGAGCAGCACACGGGACGACGGAACGCACCGGCGGCAACGGAACGTGGAGCGTGATGGCGTGGCGGGCGGAAAGCCCAGAAGCGGTACGGGCTGGAACATCTGGCTGTGGCCCGAGAAGACCCTGCGGGGCGAGCCCCCGCTCTCCCTCGACCGGATCGCGGCGGCGGCCGTCGCGCTGCTGGACGAGCAGGGTATCGACCGGTTCACCATGCGCCGTCTCGCGGACCGCCTCGGCGTGATGGCTCCGTCCCTGTACTGGCATATCGACACCAAGGACAACGTCATCGACCTCGCCGTGGACGCGGTCTTCGGGCCACCGCCGGCCGGCCACGGGGAGCCCGTCCGCCCCTGGCGGGACGAGGTGACCGTGGTGGTGGCGGGGATTCGGGCCACCCTGTTGCGCCATCCCTGGGCGAACGCGGCGCTGGCCAGCCGGCCACCGTCCGTGGGCCCGAACTTCCTCGCCTGGATGGAGGTCCTCCAGGCGGCGCTGGCGCGGGCGGGTCTGCGCGGCACCGAACTCAGGTCCGCGACCTGGGCGCTCTTCAACCATGTGGTGGGGTCCACCTGGTCGGCCTCGACCCTGCGGGTCTCCGAGGACGAGCGGGAAGCGGGCCGGGAGTGGCTGCGGGGCAACAGCGACCTGTATCCCACCCTCGTATCCAACGACAGCATCTACTGCACCGGGTGGGACGCCATGTTCACCGCCGGCTACGAGTTCCTGCTCCACGGGATCTCGGCCCGCCTCGACGCCCGCCTCGACGCCCGACCCGCGCCCGACCCGGAGGCGGACCCGAAGGCGGGGGCGGAAGCGGGAGCAGGGGTGGAAGCGGGAGCGGTACGGCCGGAGGCGTAACGGACCGGCCTCCGGGGCGACTGCGCGCCCTGTGACGGAAGTGATACCGCTGCCCCGCCACTCGCCGGAAGATCGGCCGCACGCATCGCAAAGAGATCCGCGCTCCCCGTCAAATCACGGCGAGAAGTGGGTAGTTACCGCCCCGACGGACGCGTACCTGCCCGGGCGCGGCGGACTGCCGGAAGGGGTGGTTGGTGTGCGGAAGCGGCGGACGGCGCCTCAGAGCAAGGCCGACTATGTGTACAACGTCCTTCTCGACGACATCCGCAACGCCCGGATCCCGGGCGGCTCGCCGCTGCGCGCCGCGCCGGTCGCGCAGCGGCTCGGGGTCTCCATCACGCCCGTACGGGAGGCTCTGCGGCGGCTGGAGAAGGACCGGCTCATCAGCTACGAGAGCCATCACGGGGCCACGGTCATCGACCTCAGCGACGAGGCCCTCGTCGAGTACTACGACGTACGGGCCGTGGTGGAGGGTCTCGGCGCCCGGCTGGCGGCGGGGCGGATCACGTCCGAGCAGCTCGCCGGGTTGCGGGCGGTGCAGAGTTCGATGGTCGACGACATCGCCACCGGGCGGCGCGAGCGCCTGGGCGAGCTGAGCCGCCATCTGCATCTGGCGATCGCGGACATCGGCGGTCCCGCCTTCATCGGCGAGCAGGCCCGGGCCATCCGCAACAGGCATCCCGTGCCTCAGGACGCGTCCCTGTGGCTCGACGACAACCACGTCCAGCGGCATATCGTCGACGCCCACGCGGAGATCCTCGACGCGATCGGGGCGGGCGACGGGGAGACCGCCGAGCGGGTGATGATCGAGCACGTCCGGCTCAGCGCCGCGTACCGGATCGGGGTGCGGACCGCGCGGGTCCCCGACCCCGACTGAGCGGTGGCTACGCGGTGTGCACGATCTGGATCAGATTGCCGCAGGTGTCGTCCAGTACGGCGGTGGTGACCGGGCCCGTCTCCAGCGGCTCCTGGGTGAAGCGCACCCCGAGCCCCCGCAGCCGGTCGAACTCCGCCCGTACGTCGTCGACCGCGAACGAGGCGGCCGGGATGCCGTCCGCGACGAGCGCCGTCTTGTACGGGCCCACCGCCGGGTGGCCGGAGGGCTCCAGCAGCAGTTCGGTGCCGTCGGGGGCCTCCGGCGAGACGACGGTCAGCCAGCGGGCCGCGCCCCCCAGGGGGACGTCGTGCTTCGTCACGAACCCCAGCTTCTCCGTGTAGAAGCGCAGGGCCTTCTCCTGGTCCTCGACGAACACGCTGGTGACGTAGATCCTCATGGGGTTCTCCGGTGGTGGGGGGCGCGTGCGTCATCGGGTCGTGGACTTACGGTTCTATCAAGCCGAGTCGGGTCCGGCAGCCCGAAGTCAGGTCCGGCAGCTCGGCAGCCGGCCGGCCGCCGACCGGGCGAGCCCCAGGGTCTGGGCCCGGGAGGGCGCGTCCGGGCTGCCCAGATGGCTGAGGACGATCAGACAGCCGCGTACCGCCACCAGGACCATCGTCTCCTCAACGGTGGCCGCCGCGTACCGGACCGTGATGGTGGCGTGCCAGGACGTGTCGCCGATGCCCGCCCCGCCGAGCGGGGTCACCGTCTGCCGCGCCGTATCGCCGTCCGGCCAGGACAGGGTGTACGTACCGCAGCCGGACAGCTCCCGGGCCGCCGTGCCGACCTGGGCGGACGCGGCCCGCCCCGGGTACCACCGCAGCACCTGCTGGAGGAACGGGCCGCTGCGGCTCTGCGCCCACGCGGCCCGGGACTCGACGGCGCCCGGGTGGGTGGTGCGGTGGAGTTCGAGAGCGTTGAGGCGCTGGACGCAGTCGGGACGGCCGGCCCGGTTCGGGGGATGGCTGGGCAGGGTCGTCCGGATGTATCCGGCGGGGAGCCCGTCGGTGGGGAGCAGGGCCCGGCCGAGCTGTGCGGCCGTCGGCGGGGTGGCGGGTGACGGCGAGGGCGGGGGTGAGGGCGGGGGCGGTGGCGGGGGCGGCGCGGTGGACGGCGACGGGCCCGTGGGCGTACCGGTACCGGTGGGTCCCGGCGACGCCGTGGTGTTCGTGGGGCCGGGGCTCGGGGACGCCGTACCGGGCGACGGGCTCGCCGGGGTGGGGGCGGTCGCGCTCGGGCGGACGGGCGACGGCTCGGGGGCCGGTTCGGCGGACTCCGTCGTCCGTACCTTCCCCGCCCGGTCGTCCCCCTCCCCTCCGCCGCCGCAGCCGATCGCGGCGACGAGCAGGAGCGTCGCCAGCGCCGGTACGGCGGCACGGCGGGCGGATCGACGGGCGCGGTTCGGCGTGCCCCCGGGCGGTTCCGTGCGGCCTCCTGTGTCCGGGGACGGTATGCGGTACGACGTCATCACAGGCTCCTACGAAGCGGTCGAGCTGACGGACTGACTGGGCTGACGGGAAGTCCGGTCCCGGGCCCGACACCAAAGGCCCGGGACCGTCCCCGCCGCCCGCCCGGGTCACCGGGTCACCGCGTCACCGCGTCACCGCGTCACCGCCCGTAGCGGCGCAGCAGATCGCAGCGGAGGACCGCCGCCTGCCGCACATCGCTGTGGACCGGTTCCGGATGGGCGCGGGTGAGGGCGGCCGAGACCGCCCGCAGGACGGTGTCGTCGACGGCGTCGAACAGTTCGGCCGTCTCCTTCCGTCCCTCGGGACGGAACCAGAGCGCCGCGTTGCCGACGTTCAGGGCGAGACAGGCCTTGAAGGGGTCCCGTACCTCCTCCTGGTGTCCTTCCGAGCCCGGCGGCGGCAGGGGCGGCAGATCGTCGATGTCGACGGGCCGGTCGTCCCCGGCCGGCGCGGGTGGGGCACGCAGCACCCCGCCGGCGGGCGGCGCGGGCACCGTGCCGGGGAACAGCACCCGGCGCGGGCTCGTGTCGTCGGACGGCGCGTACGGGATCCACACCGCCGCCGCGGGCAGCACGAACAGGGCGACCGCGAGCGCCGGTACGAGCCGGGGCCGCGGCGGTCGGCGGCGTACCGCCGTCAGGGCGAAGGGCGCCAGCGCCCCGAGGAGCGTGAGAGTGGCGCCGATCATCCATGCCGTCGAGTCCACCGCTCCCCAGTACGGCACCGATTCCGCCTCGACGGCGGCGAGTGCCGCGAACAGGAACCAGGTCCCGAGCGGTATCGCCAGCACCGCGCCGGAGAGCGCGACCGCCGCCGCGCACGCCGGGCCCGACCTCGGTCCCGTGGCGGCCGCGCGGGCCGCGCGGGCCAGGGCGGCGGCCCAAGTCGTGAAGAGCGCCCCGCCGACGACGAGGGCGAGGGCGAGGACCGCGGCGCGGCCCGTGGTGGCGTCGGCGAGGGAGAAGTCGGCGGCGAGGCCGTCCGCCGTGTTGAAGGCGTCGGTCCAGTCGCCGGCGGCGCGCGCGGACAGCTGGGATCCGGCGAGTACGCCCGCGCCCAGGGCCGCGCCCCGGTACGCGGGCCGCCACCCGTAGGCGTCCGGGTGCCGTACGGCGACCGCCCGCCACAGCGCCACGGTGACGACCCCGGCGACGGCCCAGCCCGTCAGGACGCCGGTGATCCGGTAGCCGGTGGCGACGCTGTCCGGGGTGAGGGCCGTGATCAGCAGGGCCGCGTCCGTGAAGACCAGTCCTGCGGCGACCCCGGTGGTCAGGCTCTCCGGCACGGACAGGCCCCAGAGCCTTCCGGGCCGTTCCAGGGCGGCGAGCCGGGCCTCCCGGGTGGGGTGGGTGGCCAGGCCGAGGAGACGGGGGATCCGCCGCCGTGCGGTCGGCGGCCGGTCGCGGGAGATGTACGAGGCGAGCGCGCCCCCGTCGCGCGGGTCGGCGGAGGCCCTGACGTCGGCGTCGTGCTCCCGGATCCGCAGCACCGCGCAGAGGGTGAGCCCGAAGACGGCGAGGATCACGGCCAGCCGCAGGGACACGGCACCGCCGATATCCCCGGGGCTCGGGGCCAGTTCGACGGCGAGAGGGACGGTGACCCCGGCGCACAGGATCCACCAGGCGGCGATGGCGAGCCGGACCCGGCCGACGTCCCGGGCCGCGATATGGGCGACCTCGTGGCGGAGCAGTGCGCCGATGTCCGCCTCGGGCTGGAGATGGGCCCCGGCTCCGGCGATCACCCGGGGGCGGCGGGCGGTGCCTTCCGCGCGGGCCCCGAGTCCCGGGCGGCGGCCGTGCCGCCGGATGAGCAGGGCCGGTGGACGGGACGTTCCCGGAGGTACGACGGCGGCGAGTCTGGCCGCCATCTCCGGACCCGCGGGGCGGGTTCGCCGCCGGGACAGCGCCCGCCGCCGGGCCTCCGCCCGGACCGCGAACGCGAGCAGGAGGAGGGCGAGCGGGCCGCAGAGGACGACCAGGGCCTGGTCGAGCCGTACGCCGTCGACGCACCGGGTGAAGCCGCTGACCGTGTCCATGGGGTTCGCGGACACGGCGCTGGCGGGTGGGCGATCGGGGTCGGGGAGGCAGCCGAGTTGGGCGCCGGGCCAGTGGTCGCGTTCCTTGACGAGCCACCACCAGGTGGCGAAGGCGGCGCCCGCCGCCGCGACGACGACCAGTTGGACGAGCCGGGTCGTCGTCGGCTGCGGCAGTCGCGCGGTCGCGATCAGGGACGCCGGTACGGAACCGTGCCCGCGCCCTTCGGGCCGGATGTCGGGGTCATGGGCGGAGGCCGACGCTCGGGCCATCGCGGAGAACCACCGTTTCTGTCATGGCGGGGTGGTACGGGTGGTACGGGTGGTACGGGTGGCGGGGTACGGGTCGCGGGCGCCGTACGGCACCCGGCCGCACGCACCGGGACAGGTGCCCGCGCCACCGGCCGGGGGCGTCCGCCCCGTACCGGATGGCGCGTACCGGCGCGCGAGGGGCGGTGTACCGGTACCGGGTCTCAGCCGCCGTCGGGTGGGGCGGGTGGGGCCGCCGGGTCGGCCGGGGGTTCGTCCCGGCCCGGGGAGCCCGGCGGAGCGTCGGCGGGCGGAGCGTCGGCGGGCGGGACCAGGGCGACGACCAGGACATGCGCGCAGCGTTCCGCGTCGGCGGCGGTCAGGGCGCAGTCGCGGGCGTGTTCCCGGGCCCAGCGCAGCAGGTCCGCGGTGGTGAGGGCGCCGGCGTCCGGTGCCCCGTTCGTCAGGGCGGCCCGGCGCTCCTCGGTCGCCTCGCGGCGGCGTCGGCGACGGGCCCGGCGGCGGGTGAAGGCCCCGCCGCCCCTGCGGACCGCGTCGGCGGCGACATCGGCCAGGAACTGGGCGACGAACGCGATCAGTACGGGCAGCAGGACGGCGGTGTCGACCCCGGCGGTGAGGACGCCCCCGCCGCCGCGCTCCACGCGCCGCGGCGGGAACGGGTCTTCGGCGTAGGTGCGCCGGGCCTCGTCGAGGCGGGGCAGTTCATCGGGGGCGAGGGCCCGGACGACGTCCCGCAGGATGTCCTCCCCGGTCCTGACCCCGGCCGGGAGCTGCGTCATCGGTGCTCACCCCCGCGCCCGTCCCGGTTCCGCGCCCGCAGGCGTACGAGGAACGTCCCGGCGCCCGCGGCGCCCGCCGCGCCGAGGGCGAGCGGCAGGAACGGCGCCCCGGTGGCGGCGAGTTCCTGGCGCCCCTCGCCCCCGGTCTGGGGCAGCGGGTCACCGCCGCCCGTGGCCCCGCCACCGCCGATTCCACCGATTCCACCGATTCCACCGATTCCGCCGGTTCCGCCGCCGGTTCCGCCGCCCGTCACCCCGCCGACGGGGTCCGTCGGATCGACCGGCGGCCCCGAGGGGATCGGCGCCAGCGTCGGTGAGGGCGTGGGGGTGGTTGTCGGCTTCGGCGTCGGCTTCGGGATCGGCTTCGGGGAGGGTTGGGCGGCCTTGGTGACGTCGTACGACGCCTTGCCGTCCATCAGGGGTATCGGATCGGTGCCTGGGGCGAACTGGATCAGCCCCTGGGCGACGAACTGGAGCTTCTCGCCGACCGGTACGGCCTTGTCGAGGGTGATCCGCAGCCGGACCTTCGCGACGCCCTTCGCGGGGATCGAGCCGGTGGACGGCAGTCCGCCGTCGACGGTGAGGAAGCCGGTGAGCGCCACCGCGCCCTGGGTCAGTCCGACCCGGCGCCAGATATTCGCCGGGGCGTCGTACCACTCGACGACGACCTGACCGGGGGTGATCGCGGTGGCCGGGGGCGCGAGTCGCAGCCCGACGGCGACGATAAAGCTGTTGGTGATCGGGGTGTCGAGGGTGTTGTGGAACTCGGCCTCGACGGTCAGCGGCCCGCCGACGGGAAGGGGCCCGGATTCCGGGCGCACTTTCGCGAACGGTACGGCGGGATCGGCCGCGGCGTCGGCGGTGGCGGCTCCCGGCGCGACGGGCCGGGCCGCGGAACCAGGGCCGGGGGCGGGCACGGGCGCGGTCCCGTCGGCGTATGCGGGCGCCCCCGCGAGTACCCCGGTCACCGCGAGCGCGGCGGCGGGTACGGCGCCCCGCAATCCCCATGGGCAACGGCGCCGGGCCGACCCGGAATTCATGGTGTGACGCACTGCGAAGTCCCCCTTCGGGCAAGCTGCCCGCACATCCTTGAAAACAGTGTGTGGAGGAGTGTGACACGGAATTCCGGCGGCGACGCCATTCCTGCGGGAACGGTTCACGATGCGGGGGAATCGGCGCCATCGGGGGCCGTATCGCAGGATATGACGGCTGTTCACCGTGGTACGTACGGGAATCCCGAGGAGAATTGTTCAGCCGCACCGAAGGTCGGCATAGCCGATTCCTCTCCCCTTTCCGGATTCCCCGGTTCGGCCATGCCGGAAAGCTTTTCACCGGCCGTCGCATCCGTATCGGAAATGGCCCGGATCCTCATGTCCATCACCCGTACTGGCCCGTAGATCTTCGTGCGATCGCGCCGTGATAACGCGGCGCCGGGAACCCGCTGCCACCGGCGGACAGTCCCGGAGTAGTCCACGAGCCGGCTCGACCGGCCGGCTCGACCGTCTCCGAGGGGAAGACCTTGCGGCAACGATCAGACCATCCAAGCCGGTCACGGCGGCTGTCCGGGTCCGCGGCGGCCATCGCGGTCGTACTGGCGGCCGGTATGGCCGGTACGACGGGTACGGCCGGGGCCGCGAGCCCGCGGGCCGACGACACCACCACCGCCCACAAAGCCACCACCGCCCAGAAGTCCGCGACCACCCAGAAGTCCGCGACCGCCCAGAAGTCCGCGCGGACCGGTACCGCCACCACCGTCACGCTCATCACCGGCGACCGGGTCGGTGTGGGCGCGGACGGCGAGGTCACATCGGTGCGCCGGGCGCCGGGACGGGAGGCCATGACCTTCCGTACGTCGGTCTTCGACGGGCGGACCCATGTCGTCCCGCGCGACGCCGAACGGCTCGTCGCCACCGGCGCGGTGGACCGGCGGCTGTTCGACATCACCGAACTGAGCCGCCCCGAGGCCCGCGCGGCGTACGGGAACGGCGTACGGGCGATCGTCGTCTACGGCGGCCCGTCCGCCGGACCGGCGAAGAAGGGTGTCCGCGCGTCGGACCGTACGGCGCTCCGCCGGGCCCTGCCCGGCGCGAACGCGGATGTGGTCACGGCGACGGCCGAGAACGGCCCGGCGCTCTGGGACGCCCTGACCCGCACCACCGGGGACACGTCCGTCGCCACCACGGCGGGCGTCTCGAAGATCTGGCTCGACGGGATCGTCCGGGCGCACCTCGACAAGACGACGGGGCAGGTCGGGGCCCCGGCCGCCTGGTCCCGGCAGTTGGACGGCACCGGCGTCAAGATCGCCGTCCTCGACACCGGTGTCGACGACACCCATCCCGACCTCGCGGGCCGGGTCGCCGCCGCGCACAACTTCTCCGACGCGGCCGACGCGAAGGACCGCAACGGCCACGGCACGCATGTCGCGTCCACGGCCGCCGGGCGGGGGGTCAAGGACGCCCGGTTCAAGGGTGTCGCCCCCGGCGCCACGCTCCTCAACGGCAAGGTCCTCGACGACTGGGGCGGCGGGACCTGGTCCGGGGTGATGGCGGGCATCGACTGGGCCGTCGCCCAGGGCGCCGACATCGTCAATCTGAGCCTCGGCGGCTACGACACCCCGGGGGTCGACCCGGTGGAGGCCCTGGTCGACAAGTACTCCGCGGAGAAGGGCGTCCTGTTCGCCGTCGCCGCCGGCAACTCGGGTCCCTGGACCGGCAGTATCGACTCACCGGGCAGCGCCGATGCGGCGCTCACCGTCGGCGCGGTCGACGACGGCAACGCCGTCGCCGAGTTCTCCGGCCGCGGTCCGAGCGCGGACGAGGGGCTGAAGCCCGACGTCACCGCGCCCGGTGTCGATGTCACCGCGGCGGCGGCCGCCGGTACGGCGAGGGCCGAGAACCCGCCCGGCTACACCGGCAAGTCCGGTACGTCGATGGCGACCCCGCATGCGGCGGGCGCGGCGGCGATCCTCAAGCAGAAGAACCCCACCTGGAGCGGCGGCCGGATCAAGTCGCTGCTCACCGGAACCGCGACGGCCGGCTCCGGCTCCGTCTACGACCAGGGCGCGGGCCGGATCGCCGTCGACAAGGCGCTGGACCAGACCCTCTCCGCGGAACCGGCGTCCGTCGGCTTCGGCAAGCAACTCTGGCCGCACCACGACAACACGCCCGGCACCAAGCGGCTGACGTACCGGAACTCCGGTTCCGCCGACATCACCCTCGAACTGACCCTGGACGCCCGGAATCCGGCGGGCGGACCCGCGCCCGCCGGGTTCTTCGCCCTGGACCGGCAGCGGGTCACCGTCCCGGCCGGGGGCACGGCCGATGTCGGGCTGACGACCGACACCCGGATCACCGGCGGCGGCGAGGGCCGGTACTCGGCGACCGTGGTCGCCACCGGTGGCGGGCAGACCGTCCGCACCCCGGCCGCGGTCGAGCGCGAGATCGAGTCGTACGACGTCACCGTGCGGGGCATCAGCCGCGACGGGGCGCCCGACCCCAACGGCAGGCCCCGCCTCGCCGGATACGAGGGCCTCGGCGCCGCCACGTACCACGAGCCCGTCCTCGTGAACGGCACCGGCACGGTCCGGGTCCCCAAGGGCCGCTACTTCGTGGACTACATATCCGAGCCCGGGACGGTGAACGGGGCGATCGACTTCCTCCACCAGCCCAAGCTCGTCGTGGACGGCGACACCACGGTCACCCTCGACGCCCGGGACACCAAGCCGGTCGACATCACCGTGCCGGACCCGGCGGCGGCGCCGGTGGGCGCCGAGTTCTGGTCCGCGATCGACGGCCCTGTCCCCTACTCGACCGGTGTCTACGCCGGCAGCTTCACCAGTACCCGGGTCGCCGGGATCGGCACCGCCGACCATCCGCTGACCCAGGTATGGATGGGTGTCTGGAGCAAGGACGCCACCCTCTACGCCATGCAGGCCGGCGGCCGGGTCGAACGGCTCGCGACCGGCTACACCAAGCGGTACACCACCGCCGACATGGCGCGCGTCACCATCCGGGCGGGCGGTTCGGTGCCCGGCAAGTACGCCGCCGTACGACCCATCGGCACCCTGCCCGGTAGGCATCCGAACGGGCCGATCGATCCGGCGCCGCTGCCCGCGGACCGGCCGCAGACCGTCTGGGTGCCCTCCGAGGGCGGCCTGAAGTGGAACTTCGCCGTCACCCAGCAGTCCGCACCGGAGCTGTCCCCCTACGAGACGACCCATCAGCTGCCCGCGCCGCGCCGGTTCATCGCCGGGCAGTCGTACGACCTGACCCTCGGCGGCGGCGCCCAGGGCCCGACCCTGCCCGAGGGCTACGGCGGTGTCCGCGACGGCGACCGGCTGTCGGCGCGCGTCCCGCTCATCACCGACGGCGCGGGCAATCCCGGGACACCGCTCGAAGGACGGATCGAGACGACGCTCCACCGCGACGGTGTACTCGTCGGCAGGAACGAGGATCCGCTGACGGGCCGTAACCGGGGCAAGTTCACCGTCCCGGCGGAGGACGCCGCCTACACCCTGGCGACCACCGTCGAGAGGCCCGTGGGCATCGAGCGGATCGCGACCCGGGTCGAGACGTCGTGGACCTTCCGCTCCGCCCGGGCCGCGGCACCCACCGAACTGCCGCTCTCCACGGTCCGCTTCGGCGCCCGCGCCGGTCTGGACTCCACCGCCCCCGCGGGCCGGGTCCAGCTCTTCCCGGTCACCGTGCAGGGGGCCGCCGCAGGGACCAACCTGAAGTCCCTGACCACCGAGGTCTCGTACGACGAGGGCCGTACCTGGAAGCCGCTCACCGTCGTCCAGGGATGGGCTGCCGTCACCAACCCCGCCGCGGGCAAGGGTGTCTCGTTCCGTGCCGAGGTCGTCGACCGGCAGGGCAACCGGAGCTCCGTCACCGTCGTCAACGCCTATCTCGGGAAGTAGGCACGGCACACAAGAGGCCCGGCGCACGAGGCCCGGCGCACGAGGGGCAGCGGAAGAGGGACAGAAAGGGGCGGCCCGCCGGAATTCTCCGTTCCGGCGGGCCGTCGGCCGTATCCCCCCTACGACTCCCCCTACGCCTCCCCCCTACGACGCCCGGGAAGCCTGAAACGTTCGTTACAGGACCGCGGTTGAGCGCCCGAATTCACCCATGCATACTTCGGGCACCGGGGGCCGTACAGACGTATGTGTGCCCCCGAGCGGTGCGGGCTCCTTCGCCCATCCGAATCGCTCCTCAGCAGGGGGAATCTTGCGTAGTCCAACGAAGAAGGCGACCACGGCGGCGAAAGCCGCCGGCGGCGGCGCCGCTCGGACCACGGGGATGACCAGGCGCATATACACAACTCCAAGAC
>NZ_JBHYZV010000095.1:0-25154 GCF_042753905.1 Streptomyces sp. NPDC059248
GGGCACCGGAACGACCGATCCCCGGGGTGTCCTTCACCCGCCCGGAGCGGCGGCCTCCAGATCGGCGACACCGCCGGACATGATGGTCCGTACATGCTCGGTGATGTGGTCGGCGGGCCAGTCCCACCAGGCCACCGCCAGCAGCCGGGCGATCTCCTCGTCGGTGTAGCGGGTACGGATCAGCCGGGCGGGGTTGCCGCCGACGATGCCGTAGTCCGGTACGTCGCCCGTCACGACCGCGCCGGAGGCGATGACCGCGCCGTGGCCGATCCGTACACCGGGCATGACGGTCGTGCCGTGGCCGAACCAGACGTCGTTGCCGACGACCGTGTCCCCCCGGCCCGGCAGTCCGGTCAGCAGATCGAAGTGCGCGGCCCAGGAGCCGCCCATGGTGGGGAAGGGGAAGGTCGACGGGCCGTCCATCCGGTGATTGGCGCCGTTCATGATGAACCGCGTCCCCGTGGCCAGTGCGCAGAACTTCCCGATGACCAGCTTCTCCGGTCCGTAGTGGTAGAGCACATTACGGGTCTCGAACGCGGTCGGATCGTCCGGATCGTCGTAGTAGGAGTACTCGCCGACCTCGATCAGCGGCGACCTCACCAGTGGTTTGAGCAGGACCACCCGGGGCTGGTCCGGCATCGGATGGAGGACCGTGGGGTCCGCGGGCAGGTTCATGGGGATTCCTCGCCGGGTCGGGGTTCGGGGGCCGGGGTTCGTTCATGATCACCCGTCGGTGCCGCCGAGGCGTACCTCTTTTCCGCCGGGGCCGACGGACGGCGTCCACACGGCCGGTCCCGTATCTACGGGAGGTACGTACGTCCCGTACACCCGTGCCGACGGCGGTTCCGCCACGGCATCTCCCCATGGCCTCCCGATATCACCCGGTGTCCGGGGTCCGGTGTCCGGTGGTGCCCGCGGCGCCGGACCGCCGTGCCCCGATCGATGCCCGGGACATCGGGCCCGGCGCACCACGGGGCCGCGGCGACATCGCCCGCCACGGCCCCTCGATACGGCTCGGCCCCCGCCGCTCAGTGCGCGGCGACCACCGCCCAGACGACCGACCCGGGACCGTGGTCCCGGCGCCGCATGCCCCAGTCCTTCGACAGGCACTCCACCAGCTGGAGCCCCCGCCCCGACTCGTCGTCGGCCCCCGCCCTGCGCGGCCTGACGAAGGAGTGCGTACCGCCCCGGTCCTCCACCTCTATCCGTACCGCGCCCTGCTCCAGCCGTACCCGGCACCGGAACTGGATACCGGTGGTGTGCCGGATCGCGTTGGTCGCCAACTCGCTGACCAGCAGGGTGACCGAGTGCCGGACGTCGTCGTCGCAGTGGGTCCGGCTGTCCAGATACGTCTCGGTGAGGCGCCGGGCGATGGAGACGGAGCGCTGGTCCGCCGGCAGATCGAACAGACACGTACTGACGGTGCTGTCGTCCGGCTGGCGCCGGGGAGGGATGTCGGCGGCGATCGTCACGGGCAGTCCTATCGGTGGGGGCACGCCCGGTCCGCGCGACGACCAGGTGGAACGGGCGGGCGCCGGACGCCGTTGTCGCGGTGCCTTCGCGCGCACTCGCGAAGGAGGTCAGGGGACCGCTCGGAGCCGGGCCCCCGCCGTGGTCGAGGACGGAGGCGTCGCCGCGCCTCGTGCACGGCGGCCGGTCTGCCGCGTGAGCCGAGTCACTGCGCCAACTATGGACCGGGTCAGGAGAGTTGGCAAGAACACTCTGCACAGTGCACTGTCGTTGTGTGTGTCCTGTGCAGGCTCTTGGGGGCATGGCACACTGCAACGGAAGATCCCGGTTGTCGAAAGGGGCCGTGCCGTGAGTGAGCCGAGATCAGCGCCCACGGTGCTCCAGATGGTTCTCGGCAGACGGCTGCTGCAACTGCGGCAGGCGGCGGGCCTGTCGGCCCAGGACGTGGGCGGGCGACTGCGCCAGTCCCACACCACCATCACCCGGATGGAGCGGGCCGAGGTCACCCTGAAATGGCTGACGGTCAAGGCGCTGTTGGAGCTCTACGGCGTCCGGGACGCCGAGGCGGCCGAGTTCCTGGAGCTGACGGAACAGGCCAATGTCTCCGGCTGGTGGCAGGGCTATCGCGATGTGCTGCCCAACTGGTTCGGCGTCCATGTCAGTCTGGAGAGCGGCGCGACCCGGATCCGCTCCTACGAGCCCCATGTCGTACCCGGCCTCCTCCAGACCCCGGAGTACGCGCGCTGTGTGCTCGGCCTCGGACTGCCGCGCGCGGAACCCGAGGTGGTGGAGCGGCAGATCGCGCTGCGCCGGGAGCGGCAGAACCTGCTGACCCGGGCCGATCCGGAACCCCCGCATTTCTGGGCGGTCATTGATGAAACGGTTCTGCGCCGTCCCGTCGGACCGGCCGCGATCATGCGGGACCAGGTCGACCATCTGCTCGCGGTCGCCGATCTGCCCTCGGTGACCCTCCAGGTGGCGCCCTTCGGGGCCGGGCTGCACCCCGGGGGCTTCGGGCCGTTCTGCGTCTTCCGGTTCGAGATCCCGGAACTCCCGGACGTCGTCGGCATCGACAGCCTCAGCCGCGCGACGTACAGCGAGGACCCCGTCGAGGTCGCCCTGTACCGGGAGGCGCTCGACCAGATGAGCACATACGCACTGTCGAGAAAGGACACCCTGCGCCTCCTCGACGTCATTCGCAAGGAGCTGGACCCATGAGCCACGTCAGCCACGCCGACCTCACGCTGGGAGCCGCGGCCTGGACCAAGCCCTGGAGCGGCAGCAACGGCGGCAACTGCGTGGAGGTGAAGCAACTGGGCAACGGCCATGTCGCGGTGCGTCAGTCCCAGGACCCCGAAGGACCGGCCCTGATCTTCACGGCGCAGGACATCGCCGAGGTGGTACGGGGCGCGAAGACCGGTGAGGCGGACTTCCTGCTCTCCTGACCGGAGCACGCGCCTCCGGGAGGCCGAAGGACCCCGTCGGGCCGACGGCGTCAGCGCGCAACCCGGGGCCGCCCCGCCGGGCCCGCGGCTCCACCGCACGACCCCACCACGTGTGTACGGCTGACGAGTGCCGCGTCACCCGTGCCGCAACGACCACGTACACGCCCCTGTGTACGAGCACGCGCACACGCACCACGTACGGAACGACCAACGGAGGACCCTCATGACCGACCCCGGGGACGGCGCCGTCGTCATCGACACCGCCAAGGCCCACTCGGCCCGGATCTACGACTACATCCTCGGCGGGAAGGACCACTATCCGGTGGACGCCGAGGCCGCCCAGCAGGTGCTGAAGCTGCTGCCGGGCGGCAGGCGGGCCGCGCACGGCAACCGGGGCTTCATGCGCCGCGCCGCCCGGATGCTGGCCCGCCGGGGGATCCGGCAGTTCCTCGACATCGGTACGGGCATCCCCACCCGGCCCAACCTCCACCAGGTGGTCCAGCAGATCGTCCCGGACGCCCGGATCGCCTATGTGGACTACGACCCGGTCGTGCTGCGCCACGCGGAGGCGCTGCTGCGCGGCACGCCCGCCGGACGGACCGAGTACATCCAGGCCGATGTCCGGGAGCCGGAGAAGGTACTGGCCGGGGCGGCGGAGGTACTCGACTTCCGCGAACCGGTCGCCCTGTCGCTGATCGCCCTGCTCCACTTCGTCGGCGACGACTCGGATCCCCGGGGGATCCTGCGGACCCTGCTGGAGCCGCTGGCCCCCGGCAGCGCCCTGATGCTCTCCCACGGGACGGCGGACTTCGACCCGGAGGCCTTCGCGGGCGTCGAGCAGGTCTACCGGGCCAACGGGATGGTGCTCAGGACGCGGACCCGGGACGAGGTGGCCGCCCTGGTCGAGGGCCTCGATCTGCTCGACCCCGGCCTGGTGGCGCTGGAGGAGTGGGATCTCGAACCCGAGCAAGACACCGCCGCCGGTGCCGGTGCCGACACCGACGCCGAAACCGACACCACGGGGATCCCGGTCTACGTCTGTGTGGGCGTCAAGCGCTGACCCCCGCCACGCCGGCGGGCCCGCGCCTCAGCCGCCGAACAGCCACGCGTAGGCGGCCCGCGCGCTGAAGTCCTCCTGCCCGCCCGGGTACAGCAGGTCCGCCGCCGCGAACGCCGGGTCGTCCGCCGTCGCCGCCACGTACGGGATCGCGATGCACCGCATCCCGGCCGCCAGGGCGGCGGCGGCGCCGGGCGGCGCGTCCTCCAGGACGACGCAGTCGCCGGGTGCCGCCCCCAGTTGTCTCGCCGCCTCCAGGAAGACGTCCGGCGCGGGCTTGCCGAGCGGGACCTCCTCGGCGGAGACGGTCGTGGGGAAGTAGGGGTCGAGCCCGGTGCCCGTGAGCACCGCCTCGATCATGGCGGGCGACGAGCCCGACGCCACCGCCATCGGCACCCCGCGCGCGTGCAGCAGCTCCACGAACGTCCTCATCTGCGGGAAGACCGCCGTCGACGCCCGGGCCAGCTCCAGATAGTGCCGGTTCTTGCCCGCCAGCAGCTCGTCCACGGACGCGCCGATCCCGTACTCCTCGCGCAGCTCCGTGAGCGTCTCGCGGGTACCGATCCCGATGAAGTCGGTATGCCGTTCCCAGCCGAAGTCCGTGACGCCGTACTCCGCGAGCAGTCTGCGTCCCGCCTCGTAGTAGTTGGGCTCACTGTCCACCAGCGTGCCGTCGAGATCGAAGAGGACCGCGGGGGTACGTGCATGGCTCATGCACCCAGCATGCCAGGGCCCGCGGTCCCGGCCGCGGACGGCCCCTCCGTGCCATCGGCGGTGAGGGGTGTCGCGGCGGAATCCGACGCGGCGGCGACGGTCGCGGGGGCCCGGCCCCGGGGGCACGTACAGACACTTGGTCTAGACCGCTGCTACCGTCTGCCCCGGAATTCGACGTTCAGCGGATCAGCAGTGTGGGAGGAATCGCCGTGGGTGACAGCAGCACCGGACGGGCGTTCATCGGGTCGTTCACCTCGGCGGGCGGGCGGGGCGTCATCGCCGTGTCCGTCGACGCCGTGACCGGTGCGCTGACCGAGACCGGGGCCAGTGACGCCGTCGCCGACCCGTCCTATCTCGCGTTCGGCGAGCGGGACGGCGTACCGGTGCTGTACGCCGTCTCCGAGACGGCGGAGGGCGCCGTCGCCGCCTTCGACGTCCGGGGCGCCGTACCCCGGCCGCTCGGCGGCCGGGTGCCGGTCTGCGGTGCCGGACCCACCCATCTGGCCGTCGTGGCGGGTCATCTGCTCACCGCCAACTACGGATCCGGCAGCGTCAGTGTGCTCCCGATCGGGGACGACGGGGCTCCCGCCGCGGCGAGCGGCGTCCTCCAGCACGAGGGCTCGGGACCCGACCCGGACCGTCAGCGGGGCCCCCACGCGCACCAGATCGTGCCGGACCCCTCCGGCCGGTGGGTCCTCGGCGTCGACCTCGGTACCGACTCCGTCCTGGTCGGCGCGCTCGACCCGGCGGCGGGCGAACTCGTCCGGCACGGCGAGACCGCCCTGCGGCCCGGTACGGGCCCCCGTCATCTGGCCTTCCATCCGGCGGGCAGCCACGCCTACGTCCTCAACGAACTCGTCCCCACCCTCACCGTCTGCCGCTGGGACGCCGACACGGGCGTCCTCGAACCGGTCGGTGAGGTGCCCGTCCTGCCCGAGGACGCCGAAGGGCCCTCGTACCCCTCCGAAGTGGTCGTGGCGCCCACCGGGGACCGGCTGTGGGTCGCCAACCGCGGCCACGACAGCATCTCCGTCATCGCCCTCGGCCCGGACCGCGAACGGGCCGAACTGGTCACCACCGTGCCGTGCGGCGGCCACTGGCCGCGCGACCTCGTCATCGACCCGGCGGGACGGCGGCTCTACGCCGCCAACGAGCGCTCCGGGGACATCACCTGGTTCGACCTCGACCCGGAGACGGGAGAGCCGCGGCGGGCGGGCTCCCTGCCCGCCCCCGCGGCCTCGTGTGTCGTCTTCGCCCCCGCCCGGGTCTGACCCCGGGCCGCCGTCCGCCGTCAGGGGCGGTTCCCCGGAGCCCGTCGTACGGGGCGGTTCCACGGTACGTCGCGCGTTCTTCCACCCACGCCCGGCGCCCGTGCGCCCGCCCCGCCCGGCTCAGCGGACGGGCGCGCCCTGCGGCTGCGGCGTGATGCCGAGCGTGGTGGTGTACTGCGACAGCACCAGCTTGCCGATCGCCGGGTAGGCCCCCAGGACATCGGCGGCGGGCGCTCCCGACTCCTTCACGGCCGCGTCGAGCAGACCCTCGGGCAGCTCCGGGCCGATGAGGTACGGCGCCAGCGCGAGCTGCGTCGAACCGGAGCCCCGCAGCTGCTCGGCGATCGCGGCGACGGAGCCCTCCTGGTCGAGCGCGGCGGCCATCACGGGCACCGCGAGCCGCGCGGCCAGCAGCATGCCGGTGATCCCGGCGGCCCGGACCGCCTCGTCGCCGCCGACGGTCGCCAGGACGATGCCGTCGGCGGCCGTGGCGACCGTGAACAGCCGGGCCCGGTCGGCACGCGCCAGCCCCGCCTCGGACAGCCGCACGTGTACGGCCTCCGCGAGCAGCGGGTGCGGGCCGAGCACATCGGCCACCTCGACCTGCGCCGAACTCTCCGCGACGGCCCGGTGGATCCGGTCCATCAGCACCGCGTCCGGCCCGGCCAGCAGCGGGACCACGACGGCCACCGGCCCCTCGGGCTCCGCCACCTCGCGGCCCGCCGCGCGCGCGAACTCGTACCGCTCGGTGCGCAGCGCCGCGATCCGGGCGAGCACGCTCTCCAGGCTCGGACCCCCGGCGCCCTCGGCCGCGTCGACCGGGCCGGCCGGGATGTCCTCGCCGCCACCACCGTCACCGGCGCCGCCCGCCGCCTCGGGGGCGTAGTCGGCGACCGGCTCGGGCGGCCGGGGAGCGTCACCGTCGAGGTACCCGATGCCGACGTCGAGGCCGGGGAGTTCCGAACGGGCGATGCTTATGATCTCTTCGGCCAGACCCCTGACCAGGGGTGTGGGCGCGCCGGGAACGGCGAGTACCAGCGCGGGCGCACCCTCGGGAGCCGCCACGGGCTCGGGGCGGCGGTGGCGGCCGGACTGGCGGGGACGCGGCATTCGTACAGGCAGGCCGGGGGCGGGCCCGGTGGAGGAGCTCATGGCGCCGAATGCTACTGGTTTTACCCCCGAGGCTGTTCGGGGAGGGGGCATCACACGTCATCTGTCCGTATTTATCCGATGAGTTTGGCGTGTGTTGTCTGTCCTGCCTGCTTCCTGCCTGCTCTGTCACCGGAATGGCTCGCGTCAAGGGCGGTGACGGGGGCGCGGGGTGGTGGGAATCCCCGCGCCGACCGCCCCGGCGCGCCGTCACCCGCCCGGTGGCGGACCTTCACCCACCGATGGCTCAGGGGCGCCGTCACAGGTGAGATGAAGCATTGTCGGGTCCGGCGGCAGCCGCAGGGACTCCGTCGCCAGCGCCGCCGCGATCAGCAGGGACCCCGACAGCGGATCCCCCGCGGGCCGGACCACTTCGGCATGCGGGAGCCGGTCCCTCAACTCCGAGCGGAGCGGTACGAGAAGGGGGTCGCCGATCCCGAACAGGCCGCCGGTCAGCGCGATCAGCGTGCTCTCCCCGCCGCGCCCGCCGGCCCTGTTGTCCCCGCCTTTCCCGCCGTTCCCCTCCCCGTTGCTCCCGGGGCAGGCCGCCTCCGCCGCGTCGGCGATCAGACGGGCCGCGTCGCGGAGGATGCCGACCGCCACGGCGTCCCCCTCCGTCGCACAGCGCGCGACCTCCGGCGCGAAGGACGCCAGCACGGCCGGGCGGTCCGGCCGGGGATACAGCCGGCCCGGCAGGCCCGGTGCCGGACCGAACACCGACTCGGCGGCGGCCAGCAACGCGGGCGAGCCACCGCGCCGGCCGTCATGGGCGCGCAGCGCCGCCTCAAGGCCCGCACGGCCGAGCCACGCCCCGCCGCCGCAGTCGCCCAGCAGATGGCCCCAGCCGTCCGCCCGCCGCCACACCGTCAGATCCGTACCGGTCGCGATCATTCCGGTGCCCGCGGCGACCACCGTTCCGGCCCGCTGGCCCAGCGCGCCCGCGTAGGCGGTCACCGCGTCCGCCGCGAGCGCCAGCCGCCGTACGCCCAGGCTGTCCGCCAGCGCTCGGGGCAGCTCCGCCCGCAACCGTCCGCCCAGGGTCCCCATCCCGGCCGCGCCGACGGCCAGCGCCGCCACCGGGCCCTCGCCGTCGGGGCCGAGGCGGCTCCGAGCCTCGCGGACCATGGGCAGCAACTGGTCCAGCAGATGGCCGGCGTCGATGCCGCCGTCCCCGGTGCGTACCGGGGTACGGGACACCACCACCTCCGCCGGTCCCGTCCCGTCCGCCGTGGTCCTGGTGAGAGCCACCCGGAGCCCCGAGCCGCCGGAGTCCACCCCGACGACCCGGTGCCCGGCCCCCGAGGTCACGGCAGCCGCCACTCGACCGGCCGCGCCCCCTGCTCCGTCAGCAGCTCATTGACCCGGCTGAACGGGCGGGAGCCGAAGAATCCCCGGTCCGCCGACATCGGCGACGGGTGCGCTGACTCGATCGCCGGAAGAGGCCCGAGCAGCGGGCGCAGATTGCGCGCGTCCCGGCCCCACAGAACGGACACCAGCGGCTTGCCCCGGTCCACCAGGGCGCGGATCGCCTGCTCGGTGACCTCCTCCCAGCCCTTGCCCCGGTGTGCCGCCGGTTTGCGCGGGGCGGTGGTCAGCGACCTGTTGAGCAGCAGGACCCCCTGGTCCGCCCACGGGGTGAGGTCCCCGTTGGACGGCCGGGGATGCCCGAGGTCCTTGTGCATCTCCCAGAAGATGTTGTCGAGACTCTTCGGTACGGGCTGCACATCGGGTGCAACGGAGAAGCTGAGCCCCACCGCGTGTCCGGGGGTGGGATAGGGGTCCTGACCCACGATCAGGACGCGTACGTCGTCGAAGGGCTGCTGGAAGGCCCGCAGCACATGCGCTCCCGCCGGGAGATACGTCCGCCCCTGGGCGATCTCCGTCCGCAGGAAGTCCCCCATCTCGGCGATTCGCCCCGCCACGGGTTCCAGGGCCTTGGCCCACCCCGGTTCGACAATTTCGTTCAAAGGCCGTCGTGCAGTCACGGTTCGTCACTCTACTGGTCGCATCACGGCTGTCCCCATGTCTTGTATGTCTTGTGCCGATCTCACCGGGTCCCCGCGACAGCCGTCCCGCCGGACCCGGAGACCGCTCCCCGGTCAGTCCACGACCACCGCCCTCGGCCACGCGACCAGCGGTACACCGGACATGCCCCGATCCCCCCGACGCCGTCGTCATGGATACGGACCAGTCTGCACCCACCCACTGACAGCGGCCCGCGGAACCGTGTCGCCGCCGCAGGTCGACGTGGGTGGGCGCGATCCCGGGGATACGAGGGACACGAGACCGGCGCCGGACGCCCCTCGCCACCGGCCGTCCGCCACCACCGGGCCGGTGAGCCGGTCAGCCTCCCGTGCCGCCGTCCGCACTCCCGTCCGCCGCCGCCAGCAGGCCGTCCCAGTCGGGGATCTTCACCGACCCCCGCCCCAGCGACGCGCCGAGCGCCGACTCCGCCGCCTCGATCGCCAGCCAGCCCGGCCAGACGACCGGCCGGTGTCCCGCCGCCCGCAGCACGGCCTCCGGATCGTCCGCGACCCGTCGCTCCGCCAGCCGGGGCGCGTCCTCCAGCAGCGACTCCACGGTCTCCTTGGCGCAGGGACGGTTCGTCCCGATCACCCCGGACGGGCCGCGTTTGATCCACCCCGCCACATACTCACCGGGCGACGGGATCCCGTCCCGCAGTACCCGCCCGGCGGCGTGCGGAACCGTTCCGCCGCGGGCGTCGAACGGCAGCCCCGGCAGCGGCTCGCCCCGGTAGCCCACCGCCCGCAGCACCAGCTGCGCCGGGATGTCCTCGTACCGGCCCGTGCCCCGGACCCCGCCGTCACCGTCCGGGGCGGTCCGCTCGAACCGTACGGCCCCCACCCGGCCGTCCCTGGCCAGCAGCTCGACCGGGCGCAGAAAGAACCGCAGCCTGATCCGCCGCTCCCGGCCCCCTTCCGCCCCCGGCCGCGCGGTGTTCTCCGTCCAGCCCCGCAGCACCTCCAGATTGCGCCGGTGGACGGCGGGCAGCGCGGCGGCGGTGCCGGGGGAGCCGTACGCGGGATCCAGCGCCAGCTCCGCCGGATCGACGGTCGCGTCCGCCGAGGGCAGCGCCCCCAGCTCCCGCAGCTCCTTGGTGGTGAACCTGGCCTGGGAGGGCCCGCGCCTGCCCACCACATGGACCTCGCGCACCCGGCTGTGGGCGAGCGCCCCCAGGGCCGTCTCCGGTACGTCGGTGGGGCGCAGCTCGTCCGCGGCGCGCGCCAGGATCCGCGCCACGTCGACGGCCACATTGCCCACCCCGATGACCACGGCGTCCCGGGCCGTGAGCGCGCCGTCGGCGAAGTCGCCGGCCGGGGTGTCGGGGTGGGCGCTGTACCAGGAGACGAAGTCGGTCGCCGAATGGCTGCCCGGCAGGTCCTCGCCCGGGATGCCGAGCCGCCGGTCCGTGGCCGCGCCCACGCAGTACACGACCGCGTGGTACAGCTCCAGCAGCCGCTCGGGACCGAGCCCCGGAGTCCCGGCTTCCAGATGGCCGAGGAAGGAGATCCGCTCGTCCTCCAGTACGGCCCTGAGGTTGTTCTGCAGGGACTTGATCTTCTCGTGGTCGGGGGCGACCCCGTAGCGCACCAGTCCGTAGGGGCAGGGCAGCCGGTCCAGGACCTGGACCCGTACTCCCGGAACCCTGTTCTGCTGGATCAGGGCCTGCGCGGTGTAGACCCCGCTGGGGCCCGATCCGACGACGGCGATACGAAGCACGGAAGCGCTCCTTCCCGCAGGGGCTTCCAGCATCGCACCGCGGGCCTCCCCGGGGGAGGCTTACGGCACGGGCGCGCCGCGGGCGCGGCGCGCGCCGCCGGGTCACATCTTCCGCATCCGCGCGATCTCCGCCGACTGCTGCGAGATGACGTCGTTGGCCATCTCCTGGATCAGGATGTTCTGCCCTTCCCCGAGCGCGTCCGCCGCCATGGTCACCGCACCGTCGTGGTGAGTGATCATCAGCTTCAGGAACAGCTGGTCGAACGCGGTGCCCTTCGCCGCCCGCAACTGCGCCAGCTGGGCGTCGGTGGCCATGCCCGGCATTCCGGCGGCGGAACCGTGCCCACCGTGTCCGTCGCCGTGTCCGTCACCGTGCCCGCCGTCCTTCGGCTTCTTGTCGGCGAACCGCTTCAACCAGCTCTCCATCGCCGCGATCTCGGGCTTCTGTGCCGCGGATATCCGCTCGGACAACCGCTTGACCTGCGTGGACGAGGCACGGTCCGCGACCAGGGCGGTCATCGTCAGCGCTTGGGCGTGGTGGTCGATCATCATCTCCGCATAGGTGAAGTCGGCCGAGTTCGGAGTGTCGTCGGGCAGGGCCTTCAGGGCCTGTTCGGGTGTCAGGGTCTTCGCGGGTTCGCCCGGTTTGCCGGGGGCCACCACCGAGCCGGTCGCGGTGACCGACGGAGTCGCGGTCTTCCCGGACTCCGCCCGCTGTTCGTGGTGCCCCGAAGCCCCGTGTCCGCCCGAATCGCCCCCGTCACAGGCCGTGAGGGCGAGCACACCGGCCAGGGCGGCCAGGGCCACTGCGGCGGATCTGCGGAAACCCGCTGCCGGGCGGTGTCTGAACACGAGGACCTCCTGGGGCACTTGGGGACTACGGGGGACGTACCGAACAGTTCCCCGAGTCAATGATCGAAAACTTTCATGACGGGTGTGTTGCCATCTATTGAAATGCGCATGCTAGGCACAATACTTCCGTGGTGTGTGAACCGTTCGAAACGAACGGAGACGAGGGAGGACGCAGTGACCCTGTTCCACACCACCCGAGTGCGACGCAGACGTCTGGGCGTGGCGGCTGCCGCGGCCGGACTGATGGCCGCGCTGCTGACGGCGGCACCCGCCGCCGCCACACCGGACCCCGGGGACGCCCCGGTCAAGAAGGAGGTCTCCAACAGCCAGGAGGCCGAAGCCCGTGCCGCGATCGCGAGCGGCGAGATACCCGGCGTGGACGAGATCGTCCGCAGCGCCAACGTCGAGCATCTGGCGAACATCCCGAAGGACACCCTCCGGGGTACCAACTCGGACCTCGCCTTCCAGGGCAAGTACGCCTTCGCGGGCAACTACGACGGCTTCACGGTCTACGACATCTCCAACCCGCGGTCCCCGAAGACCGTCTCGCAGGTGTTGTGTCCCGGAAGCCAGAACGACATCTCCGTCGAGGGCGACCTGCTCTTCCTGTCCACCGACTCGTCCCGCAGCGACAACTCGTGCAACAGCACGTCGCAGTCCGGGACGATCAAGGACTCCTGGGAGGGCATGAAGATCTTCGACATCAGCGACAAGCGCAACCCGAAGTACGTCGCCGCTGTCGAGACCGCCTGCGGCTCCCACACCCACACCCTGGTTCCGGAGCGCCGCGACATCTACGTGTACGTCTCCTCGTACTCGCCGCACACATCGCTCCCGGACTGCCAGCCGCCGCACGACGGCATCTCCATCATCAAGGTGCCCCGTAAGGCGCCCGAGAAGGCGAAGGTCATCGGCTTCCCGGTGCTCTTCCCGGGCAGCGGGCCCGACGGCGGCGGCAACCCCGGTGGTCCGACCAACCCGGGCGTCTCCAAGACGACCGGTTGCCACGACATCACCGTCCTGCCGTCGAAGGACCTGGCGGCCGGCGCCTGCATGGGCGACGGCATCCTCTTCTCCATCAAGGATCCGGAACGGCCGAAGGTCATCGACCGGGTCCAGGACAACGTGAACTTCGCGTTCTGGCACTCGGCGACCTTCAACCAGGACACCGACAAGGTCGTCTTCACCGACGAGCTGGGCGGCGGCGGCTCGGCCACCTGCAACGCCGAGATCGGTCCCGACCGGGGTGCCAACGGCATCTACGACCTGGTCGGCAAGGGCGACAAGCGCAAGCTGGTCTTCCGCAGCTACTACAAGATCCCGCGGCACCAGGCCAGCACCGAGAACTGCGTGGCCCACAACGGGTCCGTCATCCCGGTGAAGGGCCGCGACATCATGGTCCAGTCCTGGTACCAGGGCGGGGTGTCCTTCTGGGACTTCACCGACTCGTCGAAGCCCAAGGAGATCGGCTACTTCGAGCGCGGTCCGATCTCCGCCGACACCCTCGTCGGCGGCGGTACCTGGTCGGCGTACTACTACAACGGTTACGTCTACTCCAACGACATGGCCAAGGGCCTGGACGTCCTGAAGATCAACGACAGGCGTACGGACCCGGCGAAGAAGGTGCGGCTGCACGAGCTGAACGTCCAGACGCAGCCGGACTACTTCGACCGTGACGACGATGACCACGATGACGACGACTGAACCCTGACGGACGACCTCCGGGGACCGTGACCACCGGCCGTACACCACGGCACGGCACGGCACGGCCCCGGGCGGTCGCTCGTGCGTCAGGGGGTGTTCCGCCGGGGCGGTCGCGCACCCGGCGGGACACCGAGCTCCCAGTCCAGCCCGTACCGCTGGAACAGCTCGGACCGCAGCAGATCGGGCGCCATCGGCGCGCCCGGCAGCACGATCGCGAAGACCGCGCCCATCAACTGGGCCCGCAGCAGCGGATAGTCGGCGGCCACCGCCGTCGACCCGTACCGCTCGACCGCGACACTCAGCAGCGCCGCCAGCCGCTGCTGCTCGGGACACTGGACGAACCCCTCGGCCTGGAGCACCCCGGACATATGCGCCCGCATCAAGACGGGCCGGTGCACCGCGAGACCGATGACGGCGTCGATCGCCCGCGCCAGCAACTCCCTCCCGTCGTCCGTCGGGGGCTCCCGGTGGAGTGCCTCGTCGAGTGTGCGATGCATCAGCCGGTGTACGGCCGACTGCAGGAGCTGGCGCTTCCCCGGGAAGTAGTACGAGACCAGGCCGCGTGCCGCGCCCGCCCGGTCCGCGATGTCGGCGAGCGTCGTCGTCTCGTAACCCCGCTCGCCGACCAGGTCGACCGTGGCCTGGAGAAGCCGTTCGCGCGAACGTCTGCGCAGCTCTTCATTGACCGATGCGCTCCGGGGGCTCATCCTGGACTCCTGCGTTGACTGGCTCTCGGCCAATATACTCAGCGCAGCCCGTCGTCCGGCCGTGCGGCCGGGCCGGTGGGAGCGGGGGCCGGACCGGGCGACGCGGGGGATCGCCCGGCCCGGCCGTCGCGTTCGCGTCGCACCCGGGCCTGCCCCGCGCGGATCAGTCCCGGTCCGTCGCGCCCCCGTTGGACGGCACGGTGGTACGAGACGGGAAGCGCCGCTCGACCCAGGGGTAGGCCGCCGTGGCGAGCAGCGCCCAGCCGACGCCCATCAGCCAGCCGCCGAGTACATCACTCGGCCAGTGCACCCCGAGATACAGCCGGGTCAGACCGACCCCGACGACGGAGACGGCGACCAGGATCACGGAGACCGCCCACGCCCGGCCGCGGACCCCGTACCGGCGCAGCAGCCACAGCACGACGACGAGGACCACGGCCGCCGTCATCGCGTGTCCCGACGGGAAGGACGAGTAGTGGGCCGAGTCGACGGGGTCGGGCCACTTCGGCCGGTCCCGGTCCACGGCCGCCTTCACCGACTGCTGGAGCACGCTGCCCAGGCCGACGGTGGCCGCGACCCACAGCGCGAGGGGCCACGCGCGGCGCAGACAGAGCCCGATGACGATGGCGGCGGTCAGCGCCCGCATCGTCCAGGGATCCCAGACCCAGTCGGTCAGGATGCGGTTGGCGTGGACGAGACCGGGCTCGGTGACGGCCCGCCGGTGCAGTGATTCGGCCACCGACCGGTCGAAGGACATCAGCGGCGACCAGGCGGCGGCGACCGGCCACAGCACCACGACCGAGAGCGCGAGCAGCACCAGACCCGCACGGGCGGTACCGCCGACCCGTGGTCGGTCGGGCGGCCGGGAGGCTGTCGAAGGGCCGCGGCCGGGGGGAGCGGTTCCGGGGGAAGGCATGGGGACGATCTTCCCCGCCGGGCGCGGCCGAGGCCATTCCGGCGTACGGTTCTCGTCACACCCGGGGCCGGAACTTTTCGGTACGCGGCCGTTCGCCCCGCCCCGGAACCGGCCCGCGACCGGTGGCCCGCGCCCGGTGGCATACGGTCCCGAACGGGACGCGGGCGGGCCGCCGGGGCGAAGGGCGTCAGCTCAGGGCGCGCAGGGCGGGGACGAAGGCCACCAGGACGGGGACGACCGGGACCAGCGCGGCGGCGGCCGTCAGCCGCAGCCGGCGGACCGGGGCCAGCCGGGGCGCGGCGGCCAGCAGCCGGTTCACCCGCTGGGGGAGATGGTCGTGCTGCGGCGGACAGGGCCCGAACACCCCGCGCTCCTCGTTCAGTTCGACCAGCGCCAGGGCGATCGTCAGCCGGCCGAACCGCTTGGACGCCATATCGTCGGCGGACAGCTCCACCAGCCGGTGCATCTCGTCGCGGAACGCCGCGAACACCGGCACCTGCGGGAACCCGCCCGCGAGCGCCCCCGAGACATGCAGCAGCCAGTCGTGCCGGGCCCGGGCGTGCCCCTGCTCATGCGCCAGTACGGCATCGAGCTGGCGCCCTTTCAGCCTGCGCAACGCGGCCGTGGTGATGACCAGTTGGGGCGCCGCCCCGGGCAGCCACCAGGCGCCGGGCCGCTCGCCCTCCAGCACCACCAGCCGTTCGCCCTCGGTCTCCTCGCCCGGCAGCAGCGGGGAGCGGACCTGCAGCTCCCGGCGGCGCCGCCGCCGCTGTGCGCGGGCGGCCCGGATCTCCCGGGTCAGCATCGCGGCCGACCAGAGCCCGCCGCAGGCCAGCAGGGTCGCGAGGGCGGCTGCCCAAGGACCGCCGACACCCAGGGCGTACGCCTCGATCACGGCCTGCGGCGCGGGCGCGAAGACATGCCCCCGGACGAGTTGCCAGGCCGCGGCCGCGCTGAACGTCATCGACAGCGTGAACGACAGCAGCACCGCGGCGACCACGCACTGCCATACCCACAGCGCCACGATCGGTTCCCGCTCCGACCAGTCGGCCCGCGCCACCAGACGGGGCGCCACGACGGCGGCCAGCGCGCCGAGCGACAGCAGCACGAGGGAGACCAGCATGGGTTCAGCCTATGAGGGCCCGGCGCCGGAGAGGTGATCCCGGACGGCAAAGTGACGTACACCACGGATTCTTCCGGCCCGGGACCTCGGCGAGACGTCCCGGGACCGCCCCGCGTCACCCGGCGGGCAGCATCGCCAGCATGCCCAGCGCCATGACCAGCCGACAGACGGGTATCAGATCCGGCACCGCCCCGCCCGGCGGCCCCGGCCCAGGGGCGCCGGCGGGAACGAGACGGGCGCCCGAGCGGAGCACGTACACCGCGTAGTACGCCAACAGGGCACCGGTCAGCAGGGATACGGCGGCCGGGTCCGCATGCGCCGGATGCCCGGCCTCCGGTGCCCGCGCCATCGATACCGCCATGAAGGCCATCGCCAGCGATCCGACGACATGATGCGGCCCGTGCCCGCCGCGCCGCCGTGCGGTGTCGGCGAGCGCGAGCAGCGCCGAGCCGCCGAAGACCACGGCACCGGCCGCCCATAACCGGCGCGGTGGGGCCGCGGCGGCCACGGGCAGCGCCATCGCCGCCATCCCGAACCCCATCAGCGCCTCCCCGGTCAGGATCCGCCGCGCCCCGCCGGCGCAGCCGCGCGTCCGCGCCAGACAGTAGGCGCCGGTCGCCCCGCACAGGACGACGAGCAGCCAGCCGGGCACCGCGGGTCCGTGCACGGGCACCTCCTCCTATCCACCGCCGACGACCGGCGGCCCGCGAGCGATTCAAGGGTCACCGGAAGAATGCCCGGCCGCCGCACACCCCACCCGGGCGCACAGGTGTGCGAACGGAGCGCGCCCGCCCCTCGTCGCGCCCCGTCGGTCCGGCCCACCCGCGCCCGTGTGCCGCCGGGCCGCGCCGCGTACGCTGACCGGCACCCTCGCGGCCCGTAGCGGCCGCGGCCGTCGAGACGGGAGAGACCGTTCCATGAGCACCGCACCGCCCCGCACCCCCGGTGATCTCACCTTCCGCGACGCCCGGCCGTCCGACGCCCCCGACCTGGTCGCGCTGATCCAGGCCGCCTACCGCGGTGGCGGGGGCGAGCGGGGCTGGACCACCGAGGCCCATATCCTCGGCGGGCAGCGCATCGACGAGGACGGCGTCCGGGACGTGATGGCGGGCGACGACAGCCGGCTGGTCGCCGTGACCGGCGCGGCCGACGACGGCATCGTCGCCTGCTTCCAGCTCGAACGGCGCGGCGACGTCGCCTACTTCGGACTCTTCGCGGTCCGCCCCGGGCTCCAGGGCGGCGGACTGGGCCGCCGGGTCATCGCCGAGGCGGAACTGCTGGCGCACCGGGACTGGGGCGCTGGCACGATGGAGATGACGGTGATCTCCCTGCGCGAGGACCTGATCTCCTGGTACGAGCGCCGGGGCTACCGCCGTACGGGAGAGCTGTCGCCCTTCCCGTACGGCAACGAACGGTTCGGGGTGCCGCGCCGTACCGATCTCGTCTTCGAGCGGCTGGTCAAGCCCCTGGGGTGAGCCCGGTCGGCCGCCGGGGGTTCGACGGCACGCGAGCTTTCGGGGGCACGCGAGCCCCGGCGGGATCCGAAGGGGAGGCCCTACGCCGTGAACCGGCCGGTGCGCCGGATCTCGGGGAAATCGGTGGTGACGCCGTCCAGTTCGAGGGCGCGGGCCAGCCGGAGCTGCTCCTGGGTGTTCACCACCCACCCCAGGACCCGCAGGCCCTCGCCGTGCGCCCGCTCCGTGGTCTCCAGGGTCAGCCGGCGGATGTTGAGGGCGAGCCAGTGCGCGCCCACCGCCTTCGCCCGGTCCACGATGTCGCCGCCCCAGCGGCTCGCGATCAGTACGGTCCGCACCCCCGGCACCAGCGCGGAGATCTCGGCCACCGCGTCGTCGTGGAACGAGGAGACGGTGACGCGCCGGACCAGGTCGCGGCGGAGCAGTACCCCGGCGAGGGTCCGGGCCGCGGCCACGTCCTTGATCTCGGCCTGGAGCGGGCTCCGTACCGCGTCGACGACCTCGTCGAAGACCGGCACCCGCTCGCCCTCGCCCGCGTCCAGCTCCCTCAGCTCGGCGAGGGTCTTGTCGGCGACGGCCCCGCTGCCGTCGGTCGTCCGGTCCACGTCCGCGTCGTGCATGACCACGAGCGCGCCGTCCTTGCTCAGATGCAGATCCAGCTCGATGGCGTCCATGCCGGACCGTTCCGCCCGGATGAAGGAGCGCAGGGTGTTCTCCGGCGCCACGCCCATGACCCCGCGATGACCGATGGTGAGGAACGTCAAGATTCTCTCGCTTCCGTCGACGGCGGATCCCGCGCGGCTGCCCGAGGACGCCGCCCGGCAGGGCGCAGCCTAATCCTCCGTACCCGGGAGAGGACCGTCCGTGCACGGACGAGTGCGGCGGACCGCTCCTGTGGGTGATCAAGCCGATGGAAGTCACCACAGTCGGGGTTGCCGACCGTAAACCTTCCTGCGTTCATGAAGGTGGGCAGGATAATTTCCATAGGGCTCACTTGTCTCGAAGAACAACCCCTGGATACGGTGTCTTGACGCGAGGTTCTCCCGTGGAGGAAGTGACATGACGGAAATTCTTGTGCAGGACGCTGCAGTGACAGCGATATCCACCGCCGACCGGGTGGTCGACCACCCGGCCTGGAAGCGGCTCAAGAGTGCCGTCGAGGCGATCCGCCCCTGGCAGTCCGAGGACGGCTCGATCGACTTCGACGCCGAGGGCGCCCCCGCCCGCGCCGAGGCCGAGGCCGCCGTCGAGCGGGTCGCCGAGGCCGTCGGCGAGCTGTCGCCGCTGCTCCCGCACGGCGCCGACTACCATCGCGCGCTCGTCGCCGACCTGCGCAAATGGGCCGACGACGCCTTCGCGGTGCCGGACTTCCTCGACTCCCTGCTGGCCTTCCACCCGGCCGCGAACCGCGCCGACGGGCTCCAGCACCTCGTCGTCTTCCCCATGTACACGCAGAACGGCAACCCGGACCGCAATCTGGAGGCCGTCGTCCTGCGCATGGTGTGGCCCGAGTGGCTGGCGGAGCTGGAGCGCACCCGCTACGACAACCCCCTCTTCTGCGGCATCACCTTCGAGGACTTCACCGCCGGGTACGACACCAACTCCGCCGTCCTCTTCCCCGAGACCATCGCCGTCCGCGAGGCCCCCGAGCGCTTCACCTGGGGCGGTATCTTCTGCGACCGCGAGGCCGCCCGCTTCCGCGCCGTGACCACCGAGGCCGTCGCCGTCCTGGGCCTCGATCTGCCCGACGACATCCGGGCCATGGTCGACGACCAGCAGCGCTGCCAGGAGGCATTCGTCCTGTGGGACATGGTCCACGACCGCACCCACAGCCACGGCGACCTGCCGTTCGACCCCTTCATGATCAAGCAGCGCCAGCCGTTCTGGATGTACGGCCTGGAGGAGCTGCGGTGCGATCTGACCGCCTTCAAGGAGGCCGTACGCCTGGAGGCCGACGGCTTCCCGCAGGGCCGCGATGTGCAGTACGCCGTACTCTTCGACCGGATGTTCCGCTTCCCGGTCACCGGTGAGCGGGTCCGCAACTACGACGGACTCGGCGGCCAGCTCCTCTTCGCCTACCTCCACCAGCACGACGTCCTGCGCTGGACCGACAACACCCTCAAGATCGACTGGGAGCGGGCGCCGCAGGTCACCAACCAGCTCTGCGCCGAGATCGAGAAGCTCTACCGCGACGGTATCGACCGCCCGAAGCTGGTCCACTGGTTCGCCGCGTACGAGCTGGTCTCCACCTATCTCGCCCCGCACCCCGGCTCCCGCTGGGCCAAGGGCCCGGACGCGCTCGACCTGTCCCAGCCGCCGCGCAAGCTCGTGGACGACGTGCTTCCGGACGAGTTTCCGCTCAGCATGTTCTATGAGGCGCTGTCCAAGAAGCTCAAGAAGGTGATCACCACCACCCGTGGGATCACCGCGAACGGCCCGTCGGCCGACGGCACCGCTTCCGGAGCAGCCGCGTGACCCATCACATCGAGGAGGCGACCGAGATGAAGAACTCCAACGGCCCGCTGGAGGGCGCGGTCGTCGCGGTCGCCGGCGCGGCGGGCCCCGCCGGGCGCGCCGCCCTGCTGCGGCTGGCCGAGGCCGGGGCGACCGTCGTCGCCGCCGACGCCGACCCCGAGCGGCTCGCCTCCGCCGTCGACGCCGCCCGGTACGCCCACGGCGGCGCCACCGTCACCGGTGACACCGTCGACCTGCTCGACCTCGGCGCCACCCGGGAATGGGCGGACAAGACCGAGAAGGAGTTCGGCCGCGTCGACGGCCTGGTCCACCTCGTCGGCGGCTGGCGCGGCAGCGCTTCCTTCGCCGAGACCAACCTCTCCGACTGGGACCTCCTGGAGCGGCTGCTGATCCGTACCGTCCAGAACACGTCCCTCGCCTTCCACGACGGTCTCCTCCGCAGTGACCGCGGCCGCTATCTGCTGATCAGCGCCGCCGGGGCGAGCGCCCCCACCGCGGGCAACGCCGCCTACGCGGCCTCCAAGGCCGCCGCCGAGGCGTGGACCCTCGCGCTCGCCGACGCCTTCCGCAAGGCCGGGGGCGACGAAGGCCCCCGGTCTGCGGCTGCGATCCTGGTGGTCAAGGCTCTGGTGCACGACGCCATGCGCGCCGAGCGCCCGAACGCGAAGTTCGCGGGCTTCACGGACGTCACGGAACTGGCCGACGCCATCACCGAGGTCTGGGACCGGTCCGCCAGTGATGTGAATGGACAGCGCCTGTGGCTGACGCCCCGCCCGTGAAGACCTCCCCGACGGCCGCCCGGCGCCATCACGACCCCGACGTACGCGGCTTCGCCAGCGACAACTACGCCGGGATCCACCCCGAGGTCCTGGCCGCCATCGCCCTCGCCAACGGCGGCCACCAGGTCGCCTACGGCGAGGACGAGTACACCGACCACCTCCAGCGGATCATGCACAGCCACTTCGGCCCCACCGCCGAGGCCTTCCCCGTCTTCAACGGCACCGGCGCCAATGTCACGGCACTCCAGGCCATGACCGACCGCTGGGGCGCCGTGATCTGCGCCGAGACCGCCCATATCAATGTCGACGAGGGCGGCGCGCCCGAGCGCATGGGCGGACTGAAGCTGCTCACCGTCCAGACCCCGGACGGCAAGCTCACCCCGGAGCTGATCGACCGGCAGGCCTGGGGCTGGGACGACGAGCACCGCGCCATGCCGCAGGTCGTGTCGATCACCCAGAACACCGAACTGGGCACCCTCTACACGCCCGGCGAGATCCGCGCCATCGTCGACCACGCCCACGAGCGGGGCATGAAGGTCCATCTCGACGGCGCCCGGATAGCCAACGCGGCGGCATCCCTGGACGTCCCCATGCGGGCCTTCACCAACGCCGCCGGCGTCGATGTCATCTCCTTCGGCGGCACCAAGAACGGCATGATGTTCGGTGAGGCCGTCGTCGTCCTCAACCCCGACGCCGTCAGCCATATGAAGCATCTGCGCAAGCTGTCCATGCAGCTCGCCTCCAAGATGCGCTTCGTCTCCGTCCAGTTGGAGGCCCTGCTCGCGGGCGATCTGTGGCTGCGCAACGCCCGGCACGCCAACACGATGGCCCGGCGGCTCGCCGACGGCGTCCGCCAGGTCGACGGCGTGGAGATCCTCCACCCGGTCCAGGCCAACGCGGTCTTCGCCCGGCTCCCGCACGAGGTCGGTACCCGGCTCCAGCGCCGCTTCCGCTTCTACTTCTGGGACGAGGCGGCGGGCGACGTCCGCTGGATGTGCTCCTGGGACACCACCGAGGAGGACGTCGACTCCTTCGTCCAGGCACTGAAGGAGGAGCTGGCGCGCTGAGGCGCGAACCTGGGCGCTGAGGCGCGAACCCGCCCCCGCATAGATATACGGCCGACCGGAAACCCATTGACTCCGGTCGGCCGCCCTCCCTATCGTCGTCCGCATGGAACTCATCCAGCAGACGGACGACGCCTCCGCCTATCTGGCCGCCGACGAGGCCGTCGACCACGGCCATCCCACGGTCCGCGACACCGCCGCCCGACTGCGGAGCGACGCCCCGGACGCGTACGCGTACGCCCGCGCCGCCTTCGAGTTCGTCCGGGACACCATCACGCACTCCATCGACGCCGACGACCCCCGCGTGACCTGGCGCGCCTCCGACGTACTGGAGCAGCGCACCGGCATCTGCTACGCCAAGGCCCACGCCCTGGCCGCCCTGCTGCGCGCCGAGGGGATACCGGCCGCGCTCTGCTACCAGAACCTCGGTGTGGTGCACGGCCTGGTCGCCCTGCGGCTGCCGGGGCGCGACCGGTGGTCCCGGATCGATCCGCGCGGCAACAAGCCGGGCGTCGACGCCCGGTTCTCCCTCGACGAGGAGCGACTGGCCTTCCCGGTCGATCCGGAGTCCAACGAGATGGACTATCCAGTGCTGTATGCTGCACCGCACCCGGCGGTTCTCGCCGCCCTCAGGGCGGCATCCGACCGGGAACACCTCTGCAGGACGCTCCCCACCGCATTGTGACGAGGAACCGCATGGCGCTCACGCTCACCGTCTCCGACGAGGTCTCCGCCCTCGCGCCCCACTTCGCCCATCTCGCGATCGAGGCGCGCGGACTGGTCAACGGCCCGAGTGACGACCACAGCTCCGCCCTGCTCGACGACGCGGCCCGCCGCCTCACCGAGCGCCTCGGCGGCCGGGCGCCCCACGAGGACCCGCATATGGCCGCCTGGCGCGAGGTGTACACCGCCTTCGGCGCCAAGCCCTCCCGGACCCGCAACTCGGCGGAGGCGCTCGCCAGGCGCGCCCTCGCGGACGGCGGACTGCCGCGGATCAATCTCCTCGTCGACGTCTACAACGCGATCAGCGTCGCGCATCTGATCCCGGTCGGCGGCGAGGACCTCAACCGCGTCAGCAGGGCGATGCGCCTGGTGCGCGCGGTGGGCGACGAACCGTTCACCACCGTCGCCGCGGGCGTCGAGGCGATCGAGCACCCGGAGCCGGGCGAGGTCGTCTGGTGCGACGCCGAAGGCGTCACCTGCCGCCGCTGGAACTGGCGCCAGGGACCGCGCACCCGGCTCACGGAGGAGTCGGTCGACGCCGTCTTCCTGCTGGAGTCGCTGAGCCCCATGACCGCCGCCGAACTGGAGGCCGCCGGGACCGAACTCGCCGAGTCCCTGGAGAAGGTCAGCCCCGGCGCCCGGATCACCGTTCTCGAACCGGGCAGGTAGGCGCCGGTAACCGTCGGTCCGCGCCGGTAGCCGCCGGCCGGGGTCGGGAAGACGGAGTGCCCGGGTCCCGCGATCACATCGCGGGACCCGGGCACACCGGAACGTACCTGTCGGCGCCTGCCGACATCCTTCGGCGGCGCGTCAGCGCGCCTCGCGAAGCTCGGCCGGGGACGGCGCCGTACCCCCGAGATGCGCCGGCACCCACCAGGTGTCCGACGCGTCCTTCGGCCGTACGGGATAGGCGCGCTGAGCCGCCTCCAGCAGTTCCTGGACGCGCTCCCGAACCCGCCGGGTGATGGCGCCCGCGTACTGGTCGGCCGGGGCTTCCATCGGCTCGCCCACCCGGATGGTGATCGGGATGTGGCTGCGCTTGAGATTGCGCGGCCGGCCCTTCGTCCACAGCCGCTGGGTACCCCACAGGGCCATCGGGATCAGCGGGACACCGGCTTCCTGCGCCAGCCGCGCGGCACCCGACTTGAACGACTTCAGGGTGAACGACTGGGAGATGGTGGCCTCGGGGAAAACCCCGATGATCTCGCCCGAACGCAGTGCGTCGAGGGCGTGCTGATACGCCGCCTCGCCCTTCTGCCGGTCGACCGGGATGTGCTTCATACCCCGCATCAGAGGGCCGCCGACCCGGTGGCGGAATACCGACTCCTTGGCCATGAAGCGCACCAGCCGCTTCTGCGGAAGGGCCGCCAGACCCGAGAAGATGAAGTCCAGATACCCGATGTGATTGCTGACCAGGACGGCGCCACCGGTCTTCGGGATGTGATGTGCCCCCTGGGTGTCGATCTTCAGGTCGAGCGCCTTGAACATGGTGACGGCGGCGCCGACGATCGGCCGGTAGACGAGCTCAGCCATCCGGAGAGGACCCTTCTGTCGTGCCCGGGGAGGGTTCTCCCGGTGGAAGTTACGCATCCGTAGGTTTTCGGTGCTGGGCAGATCGTGCCCCATACGCGGCGGTCTGACCAGTCCCGGCGTGTCCGGAGCGCGAGATTCTCGTCACGCCCCGCTGCCCTGCCCATTGACTCACACGGCTCCGCCGTGGAAAGCGGGGGGTCCGCACGGCCCGGCCGTGGGGATCGCACGGCGTTGGGAAGGTCACAGTTCCAAGCGCTTGCTCAGGGGTAGGGTGAGGTACGTACTGGTGAGTAATGTCTGCTTCGGAGCGCCGGTCGCCAGGGACCGGGAACCCCGGCCGTGGGCGCATATGCTGCCTGCCGGAACAGATCCCCCGGCTGGCCGGGGACACCACGGAATTGGCCACTGCAAGTAGGAGAGCCGTCGTGAGCTTGAGGATCGTTGTCTGTGTGAAGTATGTGCCCGATGCGAGTGGTGATCGGGGGTTCGCGGATGATCTGACGGTGGATCGTGAGGGTGTGGACGGTCTGTTGTCGGAGCTGGACGAGTACGCGGTGGAGCAGGCGCTGCGGATTTCGGAGGCTGCTGATGGGGATGCGTCGGTGACGGTGCTGACGGTGGGTCCCGAGGATGCGCGGGAGGCGGTGCGCAAGGCGCTGTCGATGGGTGCGGACGCGGGGATCCATGTCGAGGACGACGGTGTTCACGGCTCGGA
Source organism: Streptomyces sp. NPDC059248 (assembly GCF_042753905.1). Lineage (NCBI taxonomy): Bacteria > Bacillati > Actinomycetota > Actinomycetes > Kitasatosporales > Streptomycetaceae > Streptomyces > Streptomyces sp. NPDC059248. The sequence goes on from NZ_JBHYZV010000095.1 coordinate 24,914, forward strand.
TGTGATGGGGACGTCGTTGGTGGTGGCGTCGGCGGTGGAGAAGGCCGGGTTCGATCTCGTGGTGTGTGGGATGGCGTCGACGGACGGGGTGATGGGGGTGCTTCCGGCGCTGCTGGCGGAGCGTTTGGGGGTGGCGCAGGTGTCGCTGTTGTCGGAGGTGTCGGTCTCGGGTGGTGTGGTGTCGGGGCGGCGTGATGGGGATGTGGCGTCGGAGGTGGTGGAGGCTTCGTTGCCGGCGGTG
>NZ_JBHYZV010000096.1:0-24915 GCF_042753905.1 Streptomyces sp. NPDC059248
GGGGGGGGGGGGGGGGGGGGGGGGGGGGGGGGGGGGGGGGGGGGGGGGGGGGGGGGGGGGGGGCGCCCCCCCCCCCCCCCACCGCTCCTCTGCTACTGCGCGACCGCCGGCTGGTCCGCCACCCACAGCCATGACCCGTCCGGCTGGCGACGGGCGATCTCGACCGTCACATCGCCGTTGGTCTGGACTGCCGTCGTCAACGCCAGGTCGCCGTTGACCAGTGCCGGGTGCTGCTTGCCCGGCGAGAGCACCGGCGCCGCCTCGACGAACCCCTCGAACACCTTGCGGATCTCCGCGTGCCCGGTCGCGATGCTGCCCGGCGGGAACGCCATCACGGCGTCCGGTTCGAACAGGGCCACCAATCCGTCGACATCGCCCGCGTTGGCGCGCTCGATGAAGTACCTGCCCAGGTCGTTCGGCTCAGTGGCCGCTTTCTTGTCTGTCATGTGGATCAGCCTCGCAAGGAATACCTGACAACCTGTGTCACGTATTCCTTTAGGGTTTTCGGATGCGCGCCGACCGATTGGTATCCCTGGTACTGCTGTTGCGGCAGCACGGCCGGCTCTCCGCCACCGCGTTGGCCCGTGAGCTGGAGGTGTCCACCCGGACCGTGCTGCGCGATATCGAGGCGCTGTCCGCCGCGGGGGTCCCGGTCTACGCCGAACGCGGCCGGCACGGCGGGTTCGCGCTGCTCCCCGGCTTCCAGACCGAGCTGACCGGGCTGAACCACGACGAGGCACTCGCCCTGCTGGTCGCCGGATCGCGGCGCGGCGCGCAGGTGTTCGGACTCGGCTCGGCGCTGGCCTCCGCCATGCGCAAGGTGGTCGACGCGCTGCCCGAGAGCTATCGGGCCACGGCGGCGGGTGCGGCGCGGCGACTGCTGATCGACCCGGGGACCGACCTCCTCGCACGTCCCCTGAGCACCGAGGACGAGGTGCCCGACACCATCGTCGCGGAGGTCCGGCGCGCGGTGTTCGCGGGACACAAGCTGCGGATCCTCTACGCGGCCGTGGACCGGGACCCGCAATGGCGCACGGTGGACCCGATCGGCCTGGTCACCGTGCGCGAACAGGGCTATTTGCTGGCGTCGCGGTCCGGCGCGGACCGCACCTACCGGCTGTCGCGCGTCCTGGCCGCCGAAGAACTCGCCGAACCGGCGGAGCGAACTGACCGGGTCGATCTGGACCGGGCCTGGCGGGAACGGAGTGCCCGGTTCCGGACCGGGGGCGATCAAGTCGCCGTGCTGGTACGGCTGGACCCGGCACGGCGGAAGGACCTGGTGGACACGGCGCTGGCCGTCCTCGCCGAGGAGACCGACGCGGACGGCCGGCTGCGTCTTGAAGTGACCTTCCAGGACGCGCGGCACGCGGAATGGGCGCTCTGGAGCCTGGGCGCGGACGCGGAGGCCCTGACCCCGGACTGGCTCCGCGCCACCTTGCGCGCCCGCGCGGTCGCGGTGGCCCGGACTTACGAAACCGCGCCGTACGAGTAGCTACGTCCCGCGTCCCGCGTGCCACATGCCGCGTGCCACATGCCGCGTCCCGCCGGAGGAGCTGGGCGCGCGTCAGGCGCGCAGGTGCGATGTGTCGTTCAGGAGACGGACCGAGGCATTGCCGTCGCCGTAGTAGGCCACCGCGGAGAAGGACGCCGCCGACAGTTCCATCCGGAACAGGGACTCCGGCGGGGCCCCGAGGGCGAGGCGGACCAGGGTCTTGATCGGGGTCACATGGGTGACCGCCAGGACCGTGCGGCCGGGCGAGCGGGCGATGAGCCGGTCGCGGGTCGCGGACACCCGGCGGGAGACCGTGGTGAAGCTCTCACCGCCGCCGGTCGGCGCGGCCTTGGCGGAGGCCAGCCACGCGGACAGGTCGTCCGGATACCGCTGCTGCACCTCGGCGAAGGTGAGGCCCTCCCAGGCGCCGAAGTCCGTCTCCCGCAGACCGTCCTCCACCCGGACGTCGAGACCGAGCCGGGCGGCCACGGCCTCCGCGGTCTGCAGGCAGCGCTTCAGGGGGGAGCTGACGATCTCCTGGACGGTGCCGCGGGCGGCCAGCGCCGCGGCCACGGCCTCCGCCTGACGCTCTCCGGCCGGGGACAGCTCGGGGTCGCCGCCGCCACTGCCCGAGAAACGCTTCTCGGGCGTGAGCGCCGTCTCGCCGTGGCGGAGCAGGACGAAGGTGGTGGGGGCGCCGAGATCGGCGGACGCGGCCCAGCCGACCGGCGCGGCCGCGGCCGCCGTGACGTCGGTCCCGTTCGCGGCCACGGCGGACGGCTCCGACTCCGGCCCCGGCTCAGGCCCCGGCTGCGGTTCCGACTGCGGCGCGTTGGTACGGAGCGCGGCGCGGGCCCTGGCGGCGCCCGCAGCGGCGTCGCCCACGGTCCGGGGCTCGGCCGTCGCGGAGGCCGCGGGCGCGGCGGGGCGCGAAGGCTCCCAGCGCTCGCCCCGCTTGCCCGCGTCCATCGCCTCGTTGGCGAGGCGGTCCGCGTGCTTGTTCTTCTCCCGGGGGATCCACTGGTACGTCACGGCGGACCTGGGGAAGATCTCCGCCGCCTCGGCCGCCAGGGGGCGCATATCGGGGTGCTTGATCTTCCAGCGGCCCGACATCTGCTCGACGACCAGCTTGGAGTCCATCCGGACCCGGACGGTCGCGTCGGGCGCGAGCGCGTAGGCGGCCCGCAGTCCGGCGATCAGGCCCCGGTACTCGGCGACATTGTTCGTGGCGACGCCGATGGACTCGGCCGCCTCGGCGAGGGTCTCGCCGGTGACGGCGTCGAGCACCACCGCGCCGTACCCCGCGGGGCCCGGGTTGCCCCGGGATCCGCCGTCCGCCTCGACGACGAACGTACGCATCAGAGCCCGGACTCGGCGGTACGGACGAGGATCCGGCTGCAGTTCTCGCAGCGGACCACGGTGTTCGGCGCGGCGGCGCGGACATCGTTCAGCTCGGTGATGTTCAGTTCGAGGCGGCAGCCCTCGCACCGGCGCTGGAAGAGCCGGGCGGCGCCCACCCCGCCCTGCTGGACGCGGAGCTTCTCGTACAGCTTCAGCAGATCGGCGGGGACGACGGCGGAGACGGTCTCGCGCTCCTTGGTGACGGTCGCCGTCTCGTCGTCCAGCTCCCGCAGGGCGGCGTCACGGCGGGCCGTGGCGTCGTCGACCTTGGCCTGGACGGACTCGACCCGGGACGTCAGCTCGGTGACCCGCTCCTGAACGGCCTCGCGGCGCTCCATGACATCGAGGACGACGTCCTCCAGATCGCCCTGGCGGCGGGCGAGGGAGGCGATCTCCTTCTGGAGGTTCTCCAGGTCCTTGGGGGACGTGATCGCACCCGAGTCCAGCCGCTGCTGGTCGCGGGCGGCGCGCTGGCGCACCTGGTCGACGTCCTGCTCCGACTTGGTCTGCTCGCGGGCGGTGTCGCTCTCCTCGGTCTGCGCGGCGACCAGCAGATCGCGGAGCTGGGTCAGGTCCTTGGTGAGCGATTCCAGCTCGGCGTGCTCGGGCAGCGACTTGCGCTTGTGGGCGAGCTGCGAGAGGCGTACGTCCAGGTTCTGGACGTCGAGAAGGCGGATCTGGTCGGCGGGCGCGGCGTTCAGTTGGGGGCTCCAGAGGAAGAGGTATGGGATGACCAGGGGTCGGTGACCGTGGTGGAGACATGGACCCGCAGGCCCCAGCCGTGCCGGTCGGAAATCGCGTCGAGCTGGGCGGCGGCCTGCTCGCACCAGGGCCACTCGGTGGCCCAGTGCGCGGCGTCGACCAGACCCAGCGGGGAGCGCTGGGTGGCCTCGGAGACGGGGTGGTGGCGCAGATCGGCGGTGAGGAAGGCGTCCACACCCGCGGCGCGCACCGCGTCGAAGAGGCTGTCGCCGGAGCCGCCGCTCACCGCGATCCTGCGCACCGGGGCGTCCGGGTCCCCCGCGAGGCGGATGCCCTGCGCGGTGGCCGGGAGGCGCTTCGCGGCCCGCTCGGCGAAGGCGCCGAGGGTCTCGGGGTGGTCGACCTCACAGATCCGGCCGAGGCCCCGGCGGCCCGAGGGGTCGGTGGGGTCCGGCACGAGGGGGCCGACGACCCGCAGGTCGAGGGCGCCCGCGAGGGCGTCGGAGACACCGGGGTCCGCGGTGTCGGCGTTGGTGTGCGCGACGTGGAGCGCAATGTCGTTCTTGATCAGGGTGTGGACGACGCGGCCCTTGAAGTGGCCCGCCGCGACCGTCGTCGTCCCTCGCAGATAGAGCGGGTGGTGGGTGACGACGAGACCGGCGCCGAGCGCCACCGCCTCGTCCGCGATCTGCTGGACGGGGTCGACGGCGAACAGCACCCGGTCGATCTCGGCGTCGGGGTCGCCGCAGACCGTCCCGACGGCGTCCCACTGCTCGGCCCGCTCGGGGGGCCACAGGGCGTCGAGGGCGGCGATGACTTCGGAGAGGCGGGGCACGGGACACAGGTTACCCGCGCCCCGTCACCCCTCGGCCTGCCCTGTCCACAACTCCGGTCCGATCATCACACCGGTCCGTACGGTCGCCCCGGCCCCCGGACCCGTCCGGGCCGGTGGGACGCCCCGTACAGGACACGCCCGGGGATCCAGCTGCTGAAACGTTTCCGCAGACGACGGTCCCTGACCGGTCCGGGTCCGGTCCGGGTCCGGCCCGACCCCGTTCACCCGGTCCCGTCAACACATCCCGCCCCTCCCCCACCGTCGAATCGCCCGATCGTCGCCCATATGTGTGAAGTGGCCGGTCCCGCGTTGTTCGGCAGGAAGTACGAATCTAGCTTCGTGGCCGGAGGTGACGGACCGATGACAGCCTGTGCCGTCGACACGACCGAGACACTCATCATCACGCCCCGGGGCGCGGCCGCCCGGCGGGGCGGTGGAAAGACCGCCGGTACGCCGGTGTCCGCGCGGCTCGCGCTCTCCGCCGACGGCGCCTACGCGGCCCGCCTCGCGGGCCGGGACGACGCGCTGTTCCCGGAGCGGTGGACCCTCGGCGGACCCGAGCCGTACGCCGTACCACTGCCCGCGCACCAGCCGGAGGAGCGCGACTCGGAGGTACTGCCGCTGGCCGACGGGCGGGTGCTGATCCACCGCCGGGTAGCCGGGCGGCGGCTGTTCTCCCTCCTCTACCCCACGGGTCCCGACACCGGTGAGCTGCCCCTCGGCGGGGTGGAGCCACCGCCGGGCGCGGAAGGGGAGGCCCGGCTGCTCCCGCCGGCCCCCTGCGGGACCCGCGCCCATGTCCTTGTACCCGGCGGCCCCGGCGGTCCCGGCCTCGTCTCCACCTCGGTCTGGCTCGTGGCCGGCGGCACCTTCGGCCCCGAGCTCGTCGCCGAGGTGCCGGGCCGCTGTACCGGCGGTGCCTGGCTCGACCGTACGGGGCGGCTGCTCGCCCTCGACCAGCGGCGGCACGAGGACGGCCCGGTGAAGGCGGTCGTCGTCGATCTGGAACGCGGCGGCGAGGTCTCCCCGCTGCTCCAGATCGCCCCCGACAGCGACGACCGGCTGCTGCTGGCCGAGCCCGACAGCGGGCTGCTCGTGGTGCGGTCGAACGCGCCGGGCGACGACCGGATCGGCTGGGGCGTCCTCGGGAGCGAGCGGCCGGTGCGCTTCCCCGACGCCCTGCGTCCGCCGGGCGCGGTGGTGACGCCGTTCGCCGCGCAGCCGGGGCAGATGCTGCGGCCCGAGGGCTGTGCGGTGGCGTTCACCGTCACGACGGGGACGGCCCGCCGTCTCGGGGTGTGGCGGCCGGAGGGGCGGCGGCTGCACCAACGCGCCGCCCCGGCGGGCTGGTTCCCGGGAGCGGGCCGCTGGGACGAGCGGGGCATCCTGCGGCTGCCCTTCGCGACGGCGGCGGTGCCGTGCGGTACGGCCCTGCTGACGCCCCCGCCGGAGCCCGGGCATGCGGCGTCTCCGGCGGAGCGCAGCCATGTGACGCCTCCGCCGCAGCCCGGCCGCATGACGCCTCCGCCGGAGCCTGGCCACATGCCGCCCCCGCCGGAACGCTGCCATGCCATGCCTCCGCCGGAGCACGGTCACGAGGCGGTCGGCCCCCCGAAGGTCGCCCCCGGCACCCTTCGGGAAGCCCCGGAGGAGGCGGCCCCCGTGACCCCGGCGCCGGGGTCGGAGCTGTCCTCCGGTGCGTCACTTCCCGTCTCACTTCCCGCCTCGTTTCGCCCTGTTCCGTTGCAGCAGGCACCGCTGAAGGCTCAGGAGCGGGCTGGCTAAACTCTCCGACCTGCGCGTAGTTCAGCTGATCGACGGTGACCGCCGGTGCTGGCGTCCCGCGATGGACTGCGGTGGAGAGTGACGATCCAGCAACCACGACGGGGAAGTTCCACCATGTCTGAAGTCCGTACCGACACACCCCCGGCCCATTCCCAGGACCGGGTGCCGCAGGGCGAGGCCCCGGACTCGGAGGGCCACGGCAAGCACCGGGGCCCGGCCGCGCCGGACGACGCGACGACCGAGCCGCACGGCAAGCACCGTAAGCCCGGGGCGCGGTAGCCGCGACATATGGTCAGGGCCCGCCCGAAACATCTGCGACCGGCTCTGACGCGGGACCCGCACGGCACGGGACATGCACGGAACATACGCGGGATGTACGGGGGCGGCGTCCGGGAGCCACCCCCGTACCCCGCCTCGTTACTCGTGTCTCGTATCCCTTGTCTCAGCCCTTCCTCAGACCGAGGACCTCGGTCGCCGCGAACGACTCGTCCGCCGGGCGGCCCGCGAAGTACGGGGTCAGCAGCCCGTCCAGTTCGTCGTGGCCGAAGCACTCCTTCCCGGTGTCGAACCGGGCGGCCACCCGGGGCCGTTCGAGTACGGCGACCAGACCTCCGTGGACCACGAAGACCTGGCCGCTGACCCCTGCGGCCGCGGGCGCGGCGAGATAGCCGACCAGCGGGGACACATGCTCGGGCGACAGCGGGTCCAGCGCGCCGTCCTCGGGCTCCTGGAACCCGGCGAAGACGTCTTCCGTCATCCGGGTCCTGGCCCGCGGGCAGATCGCGTTGGCGGTGACCCCGTACTTGGCCAGGGCCGCGGCCGTCGATGTCGTCAGACCGACGATCCCGCCCTTGGCCGCCGCGTAGTTGGGCTGTCCGGCCGAGCCCGCGAGGAACGCCTCGGACGAGGTGGTGACGATCCGCCCGTAGACCGGGCCGCCGGCCGCCTTGGCGCGCTCCCGCCAGTGAGCGGCGGCGAAGCGGATGGTGTTGAAATGGCCCTTGAGGTGGACCCGGATGACCGAGTCCCATTCGTCCTCGGCCATCGAGAAGACCATCCGGTCCCGCAGGATGCCCGCGTTGTTGACGAGGACGTCGAGTTTTCCGTACCGCTCGACGGCGAGGGCGACCAGCTCACGGGCCTGCTCGAAGTCGGCGACGTCCCCGTGGTGGGCGACGGCGTCGCCGCCCGCGGTACGGATCTCCTCGGCGACCTCCTCGGCGGGGGTCGCCGACGAGCCCCCGGAGCCGTCCCGGCCGGGCTGCCCGTAGTCGTTGACGACGACGCCCGCCCCGAGCCGGGCCAGTTCGAGCGCCTCGGCCCGGCCGAGTCCGCGGCCCGCGCCCGTGACGATCGCGGACAGTCCGTCCAGTGGCAGTGACATCTGCGGAGGTTCCCCTTCCGTGTCCGTGTCCGTGTCCGTGTATGTGTACGCGTCCGTGTACGTGCGTGAAGGTCGTACGCGTCCCGGCGCTCAGACCTCGACGCAGACGCGGAGCCCCTCGCCCGTGCGCATCAGGTCCAGGGCGTCGTTGATCCCGGCCAGCGGGAGCCGATGGGTGATCAGCCCCTCCAGGTCGATCCGGCCGGCGCGCCAGAGCGCGATGGTCCGCTCGTAGGAGGTCCGGGTGTCCCCGCCGCCGTACATCGACGGCAGGATCCGCTTCTCGTCGAAGAACAGCTCGAACATGTTGAGCTGGAGCATGTCGTCCATGGCGCCCGCGCCGACGACGCAAAGGGTGCCGCCGCGCCGGGTGGTCTCATAGGCCGTCCGGGCGGTCGCCGACTTGCCGACGACCTCGAAGACGTAGTCGAAGCCCTCGCCGCCGGTGAGCCGCTGTCTGGCGTCGGCGAGCCCTTCCGGGGCCATCGCCTCGGTGGCGCCGAGCCGCAGCGCGGCCTCGCGGCGGGCCTCGATCGGGTCGACGGCCACGATCTGCGCCGCGCCCCGGAGCCGGGCACCCTGGATGGCCGAGATCCCGACCCCGCCGCAGCCGATGACGGCGACCGAGGAACCGGCCGCGACATCGGCGGTGTTGACGGCCGCGCCGATCCCGGTGGTCACCCCGCAGCCGATGAGGGCGGCGATCTCGTACGGGACGTCGTCCGGTATCGGGACGGCGGCTCCGGCGTCGACGACGACCTCCTCGACGAAGGTCCCCGTACCGGCGAAGCCGAAGACGTCACCGGCGGGCCGCCGGAAGTTGGGGGTGCCCGCGTTCATGAAGCCCGCCAGACAGAGATGCGTCTGGCCCCGGAGGCAGGACGGGCAGCCCCCGCAGGCCGGGAGCCAGCTGATCAGCACCCGGTCGCCGGGCTTCACCCGGGTCACCCCGTCGCCCACGTCGATCACATCGCCCGCCGCCTCGTGGCCGGGGACGAAGGGCACCGGCTGCGGCAGTACCCCGGTCATCGCGGAGAGGTCGGAGTGGCACAGTCCGGTGGTCCGGATCCGGATCCTGACCTTGCCGGGGCCGAAGCCCACGGCCTCCACGTCGTCGAGGACTTCGAGCTTCTCCTGCCCGGTCTCGTGCAGTACGGCTGCGCGCACGGCGCGGCTCCTCTCGGCTGGGGACGGGGTGCACTGGCTTCTACGGGACGGGTACGGGTACGGCGGCGGGGCGGGGCGGGGGTACGGGGACGGGGTAAGGGGGCGGCGGGTGCGGGTCAGGAGTGCTCGACGACCGTGTCCGTGAGGACGGGCGCGTCGTCGCGCTCGACGGCGCCGACCGCGATCCGGACCCGGCCGTCGTCCGCCCACATCCGGACGCGGAGCGTCTCACCGGGGAAGACCACTCCGGCGAAGCGCGTGGTGTACGAGCGGACCCGGGCGACCTCGCCGCCGAGAAGGGTGTCGACGACGGCTTTGAGGGTCATGCCGTAGGTGCAGAGGCCGTGCAGTACGGGCCGGTCGAAACCGGCGAGCGCGGCGAATTCGGGGTCGGCGTGGAGCGGATTGAGATCGCCCGACAGCCGGTAGAGCAGGGCCTGGTCCTCACGGATCCGCTTCTCGACCGTCTTGTCGGGCTCGCGGTCCGGGAGGCCGGTCCGGATGGAAGGGCCGCGCTCGCCGCCGAAGCCGCCCTCGCCCCGGACGAAGATCTGCGCCTCGTTCGTCCACAGCGGCCCTTCGGCGTCGGACGCCTCGGTCCGCAGGACGAGGACGGCGGCCTTGCCCTTGTCGTGGACGGCGGCGACCCGGCTGGTCGAGACGGCGGTACCGACGAGCGGGACGGGCCGGTGCACCCGGACGGTCTGGCCGCCGTGGAGCACGGTGGTCAGATCGATGTCGAGACCGGGGCCCGAGAGTCCGCCCGCGATGCCCTTCCCGCCGCCGGCGACCGTGGCGAAGCTCGGCAGGACATGGAGCCGGGATTCGAGGGTGTAGCGGAGCTCGGCGGGGTCGGTTGCGGGCGTTCCGGCGCCGAGTCCGAGGTGGTAGAGCTGGATGTCCCGGTGGTCCCAGCTGATGTCGGAGCTGCGGGGTTCGGCGGCGAGGGCCCGGGCGGGATCGATGGGCATGAGGCTGCTGCTCCCTTGCTGGAAGACCTCGGCGCGACCGTCCGCACCGTCGGCCGCGCCGAGGTCGTACGGGTCCGGACCGGCACCCTTCTAGAACGCGTTCCAGGTCCGGATGGGGCATGTATAACGCAGCCACCAGCGCATGGGAATACCACTGACACCCCATCAGACAAAAAACTGATGAAGCGTCAGATCGAGTCCGGAAGTCGGCACCGTGTCGCGCGGAGGGCGGGGCACCCAAGGACATACTCTGCCGATATGGAGGAAATGCCCCAGGACTATCGCCCGGCCGTGTCCGTACGGATCCTGCTCGCCGGGGACCGGGGGACGACCAGTGGCGCGCTGGCGCTGCTGCTCGGGTTGGAGCCCGACTTCGCCGTGGTCGCCGAGGTGGAGGGGGGTGAGGAGGCGGCGGTCGCGGCCCGGGACCGGCGGCCCGACGTGGCGCTGCTGGAGGCCGTACTGCCCGACGGCGAGGACGCCCTCGACACCACGGTCCGGCTGCTCGCCGAGGTGCCCGAGTGCCGGGTCCTGATCCTGGCCGGATCGGCCAGGCCCGGCTATCCGGAACGGGCCCGGGAGGCGGGCGCGGCGGGCCTGCTCGTCAAGGACGGCCCACTGGACGACCTGGTGCAGGCCGTCCGCCGGGCCCTGACCGGGGAGATGGTGATCGACCCGGCCCTCGCACCGGACACCACCGGCACCACCGGCGTCACCGGAGTCACCGGAGTCACGACGGACGGCTGAGCCCCGGCCCCGGCTCCGTACCGGCGTCCCGACCGGCGCGCCCGCGCGCTCACCCCTCCCGGTTTCCGCGCGGCAGCCCGATCAGCACGACGACGGCGGCGGCCAGCAGCACCCCGGAGCCGCAGCGGAACGCCAGGGCGTACCCCTCGGTGTACGCCTCCGGGGACGTACCCCCGTCGGTACGGCCCGCGGCGACGGTGGTGAGGACCGCCAGGCCGAGCGCGCCGCCCATCGTGCGGGAGGTGTTGATCAGCCCGGAGGCGATCCCGGCGTCCTCCACCGCGACTCCCGCGGTGGCCAGGTACGACAGCGGGGTCTGCGCGAGGCCGACGCCCAGCATCATCAGCACGCCCGGGGCGAGGATCATGGTGAGGTAGTCGCCCTCCACGGTCATCGTCGACTGCCAGGCGAAACCGGCCGAGGCCACCAGGACTCCGGTCACGGCGACGGTCCGCGCGCCCAGCCGGGCCATCAGCGACGGCGCCAGCTTGGAGCCGACGACGACGCTGATGGAGCTGGGTATCAGCGCGATCCCGGCCTCCAGCGGGGCGTATCCGAGCACGTTCTGCACATAGAGCGTCAGGAACAGCCAGGAGGAGAAGGAGGCCGACCCGATCATCAGCTTCGTCGCGTTGGCGGTGCTCAGGGTCCGCGAGCGGAAGAGCTTCAGCGGCATCAGGGGGGCCGCCGATCGCGCCTCCACCACGACGAACAGCCCGAGCAGCAGCACCCCGAAAACCATGGGCAGCAGCGCCGACGGGGCGGTCCAGCCGGCCGTCTCGGTCTCCACGATGCCGTACGCCAGGGCGACGAGACCGGCGGTCACCAGCACGGCACCCGGCAGATCGAGCCGCCGGGCCCGGTCGCCGCGACGCCCCTCGGCCAGCCAGAACGCCGACATCGCCAGCACCAGCACACCGACGGGCACATTGATCAGCAGCACCCAGCGCCAGGACAGCAGCTCGGTCAGCGCCCCGCCGACCAGACCGCCCGCGGCGCCGCCCGCCGCGCCGACCGCGGCCCAGGTGGCTATCGCCCGGGTCCTGGCCGGGCCGACCGGGACGGCGGCCGTGATGATGGTCAGCGTCGCCGGGGCGAGGACGGCCGCGCCGAGACCCTGGCCCGCCCGCGCGGCGAGCAGCTGCCAGCCCTCCTGGGCGAGACCGCCCGCCAGGGACGCGGCCGTGAAGAGCCCGAGCCCCACGAGGAACATCCGCTTCCGGCCGAAGAGGTCGGCCGCGCGGCCGCCGAGGAGCATGAATCCGGCGAAGGCGATGGTGTACGCGTTGAGCACCCACTGGAGGCCGGCCGTGGACAGCCCGAGGTCGGCGCGCATGGACGGCAGGGCCACATTGACCACGGAGACGTCGAGCACGACGAGGAACTGACCGGCGCAGGCGGCGGCCAGCACCAGCCAGGTGCGCCCGGGCCGCTCGGACCCGCCTTCCCCCGCCGGGGAAGGCACCGCCGGGGAGGGCACGGCCGGAGGCGGGACGGCGGCGGAGGTCGCGGCGGCGGCCAGGGCTCCGGACGGGTCGGCGGCGGGGGAATCGGTCGGGGTACAGGACCATCGGGGGGACTCGGACATGTCCGCCATGGTCGCAGTGACCGCCGTCTCGCGCATCGCCCTGTGGACAACACCACCGCCTGGGCTGTACGCCCGCCTCTGAACGCACCGGGGCCGACGCCGGTGTCGGTACCGACGCCGGCACCGTCACCGGCCCGACGCCGTCACGTCACCGTCACCGTCACCGTCACCGGCCCGACGCCGTCACGTCACCGTCACCGTCGCGGGCCCGACGCCAGCACGTCACCGGCCCGGTAACCCGTCTATGTTTTCCGCAGCAGGGTGACCACCGCGGCCCCGCCGAGACCGATGTTGTGCGCGAGCCCCACCCGGGCGCCTGCGACCTGCCGCCCGCCCGCCTCGCCCCGCAGCTGCCACACCAGCTCCGCGGTCTGGGCGAGCCCGGTCGCCCCCAGCGGATGCCCCTTGGAGATCAGCCCGCCGGAGGGGTTGACCACCCACCGGCCGCCGTAGGTCGTGGCCTCGTCCTCGACCAGCTTCCCGGACTCGCCTTCGGCACACATGCCCAGCGCCTCGTACGTCAGCAGCTCGTTGACCGAGAAGCAGTCGTGCAGCTCGATCACGTCGACGTCCTCGACGCCGAGCCCCGACTCCTCGTACGCCCGCAGCGCCGCCGCCCGGGACATCGGTTTGCCGACGACGTCGATACAGGAGCCGGTGGCGAAGGAGTCCTCGGTGTCGGTCGCCATCGCCTGCCCGGCGATCTCCACCGCCCGTGCCGCCATCGCCGCTCGCGCCGCCCGGTCCGCGCCCCGCTCCCTCAGGAACCGCTCCGACACCACCACGGCCGCCGCCGCGCCGTCCGAGGTCGGGGAGCACTGGAGCTTGGTGAGCGGCCGGTGGATCGTCCGGGAGGCGAGGATCTCCTCGACCGTGTAGACGTCGCGGAACTGGGCGAGCGGATTGTGCGCCGAATGCCGGTGGTTCTTGGCCGCGACGGCGGCGAGCTGCGCCTCCGTGGTGCCGTACCGTTCCATGTGCTCACGGGCCGCGTTGCCGAAGATCTGCGCGGTCGGCGGGGATGCCTCGAAGCCGTGCGCGGCGGCCATCACCCCGTAGTGCCGGGCCACGGGCGACGCGGCGAAGTCACCCCCGGCGTCCGCCCCGCCGCCGAGCGGGCCCTTCCGCATCTGCTCGAAACCGAGAGCGAGTACGCAGTCGGCCGCCCCGCCCGCCACGAGCTGCCGGGCCAGGGACAGGGCGCTCGCCCCGGTGGCGCAGTTGTTGTTGACGTTGTAGACGGGGATCCCGGTCAGTCCCAGGGCGTAGACGGCGCGCTGCCCGGCCGTGGAGGGCTGGAAGCAGTAGCCGACAACACTCTGGTCGACGTCCCCGTAGGCGAGTCCGGCGTCGTCGAGCGCCCGGGTGCCCGCGTCCCGGGCCAGGTCCCAGTACTTCCGATCCCCCGACTCCGGTTTCGCGAACGGCGTCATACCGACACCGACGACATAGCTCTTCGCACCGCCCATGATCCCTGTCCTCCGCTTCCGTAGAGCCCCTAGAGCCCGTAAAGCTCATAGAGCCCATAGAGCCCGTAGAGCCCTTCCAGTCGGTTGCCCCGTCAGTCGCGCGGCAGGCCGAGAATCCGCTCGGCCACGACATTGAGCTGGATCTGTGTCGTCCCCCCGGCGATGGTCAGACAGCGGGACATCAGCAGCCCGCGTACGGCTCCCTCCCCCGCGCCCTCGCACACCGCGCCCGCCGGGCCGAGGAGTTCGAGCCCCAGTTCGGCGGTCCGCTGCTGGTACCGGGTCTGGACGAGTTTCCTCACGGAGGCCCCCGGTCCCGGTTCGAGCCCCGAGACCTGCCGCAGCGTCGTCCGCAGTCCGATACAGCCGAGGGCGTGCGCCTCTGCGGCGAGGGCGCCGATCCGGGCGCGCCGGGCGCCGTCGAGTCCGGGGGCGGCGGCCAGCAGCGCTTCGAGACCGCTGTCGAAGGGCATCTGGTCGGCCATGTGGACGCGTTCGTTGCCGAGCGTGTTCCTGGCCACCCGCCAGCCGTCGCCGACCTCCCCCACCACGGCGTCCGCCGGCAGGAGCGTGCCGTCGAACCAGACCTCGTTGAAGACGGCGTCACCGGTGATCTCCCGCAGGGGGCGGATGGTGACGCCGTCGCAGGTGCGCAGATCGACGACGAAGTAGGTCAGCCCGCGGTGCCGGGGCGCGTCCGGGTCCGTACGGGCCAGCAGGATGCCGTAGTCGGCCTTGTGGGCGGCGCTGGTCCACACCTTCTGGCCGGTGATCCGCCAGCCGCCGTCGTCGGTGCGTTCGGCCCGGGTGCGCAGGGCGGCCAGATCGGATCCGGCGCCGGGTTCGGAGAAGAGCTGGCACCACCGCAACTCCCCGGCGAGGGTGCGGGGGACGAGGCGTTCGCGCTGCTCCGGGGTGCCGTAGGCGATCAGGGACGGGACGACCCAGGCGGCGATGGAGAGCCCGCTGAGCCGTACCCCGGCGTCGGCAAGTTCATGCTGGACGGCGAGTTGTTCCACGGGCCCGGCGCCGAGTCCGTAGGGCGGGGGCAGATGGGGGGCGGCGAGCCCGGTGGGGGCGAGGGCGCGGCGGGCGGCGGCCGGGGCGAGATCCCGGGCCGCGGCGACGGTCTCCCGGATCCGCCGGCGGTGTTCCGCCGCCTCGGGCGGGAGTTCGGTCCGCAGTTCGCGCCGCGCCCCGGCGGCGGCGAGCCGGACGGCGCGCAGCCGGTGGTCGTCGCCCGCGCCGATGAGCTGGCGGGCGACGACGGCCCTGCGCAGCCGGAGATGGGCGTCGTGTTCCCAGGTGAAGCCGGTACCGCCGAGGATCTGGATACAGTCCTTGGCGTTGTCGTAGGCGGCGTCGACGGCGGTGGCGGCGGCGAGCGCGGCGGTCAGGGCGCGGCCGGGGTGCGGCTCGCCCGCCACCGGCGACGCGGGTGGTTCCGTATCGGCCGCGCGGGCCGCGTCCCAGGTCAGGGCCCGGGCCTGTTCAAGGCGTATGAGCATCTCGGCGCAGAGGTGTTTGACGGCCTGGAATCGGCCGATGGGGCTGCCGAACTGTTGGCGGACCTTGGCGTGTTCGACGGCGGTCGTCAGCGCGGCGGCGGCGATACCGCACGCCTCGGCCGCGAGCAGGACCCGGCCGAGATCGCCGACGAGCCCGGGATCGAGGCCGGGCTCCTTGGTTGTTTCATGGGTGCCGGGGGCCGCGGTGAGGAGGGTGAGGACCCGGGCGGCCGGGACGTGGACGGCGTGGGCGGTCACCTCGGCGGTGGGACGTACGGGGTCGGCGGCGCGGTGGGCCCGTACCGTGAACGCCTCCGCGTCGGCGGCCACCCAGACCGTGCCGTCGGCGGTCCCGGCGGCCAGCAGCAGCAGATCGGCTGCGGCGCCCGCGAGGACGGGCGGGGCGGTGCCGTCGAGTACGACTCCGCCGTCGGGGTCGCGGACGGCGGTGAGGCCGCCGGGTCCGAAAGCGGTGGCGGCGACCCTTCGGCCGCCCGCGAGTTCGGCCGCCAGGGCGTGCCGTCCCGTCCGGCGCAGCACCTCGGCGACGAGCGTGTGTCCGGGGTACGGCCCCGGCAGCAGCGCCGCCCCTGCCTCCTCCAGCACCACGGCGAGATCGAGGAGCGTACCGCCGCCTCCGCCGCACTCCTCGGGGAGATGCACGCCGAGGAGTCCCTGCGCGGCAGCGCCGTCCCAGTGCGCGGGCCGCCCCGCCGGGGCGTCCCGGGCGTCCCGGGCGTCCCGGGCGTCAGGGCCGCCGGTCGGCGGGTCGGGGAGTGGAGGGTCGAGGAGTTTGCGGATCTCCTCGGTCGGCACGGCGCGCGCGAGCCAGCCGCGTACGGACGCGGCCAGTTCCTGGTGTTCGTGCGTGATTCCGATGCCCATGGGCCGCAGAGTAGAACACGTTCCAATCTGACGGTAGGTCAGATGCGAATCGAATACCACGGCCTCCACCCCCGGACCGGTCCGGGTCGGCGGGGCCCGCCACGGGAACCGGCTGTCCCCCCTCGCGGGCGGCCTGGTCCCGTGGTGCACCATGGGCGACCGGGCCCTACCGGCCCGAACAGCCGTCCCCGGACCCCAGACCCCGGACCCCGGGCCCCGGACCCCGGGCCCCGGACCCGCACCCGGGGCCCCCGTACGACCGGCCGCCGTATCCGCATCCGTATCCGCATCCGTATCCATGCCCGTATCCGCGCCACCGAAGGAATCCGCCATGAGCCACACCCACTCGCCCGCGCCGGAGGTCCTCGCCGCGTTCTCGGCGGCCAAGGGATTCATGCCGCCCGGCGAGGGGCTCGCGCTGTACGCGGCGGCGGTGGAGGCGGCCGGATCGGGACTGCCGCTGCTGGAGGTGGGGACGTACTGCGGCCGGTCCACGATCCTGCTGGCCGCCGCGGCGCGGGACGCCGGGACGGTGGCCGTCACCGTCGACCACCACCGGGGCAGTGAGGAGCAGCAGCCGGGCTGGGAGTACCACGACCCGTCGGTGGTCGACCCCGAGGTCGGCCGGATGGACACCCTGCCGGCGTTCCGCCGCACCCTGCTGCGGGCCGGCCTGGAGGACCACGTGATCGCGATCGTCGGCCGGTCGCCGCAGGTCGCGCGGGTCTGGGCGGCTCCGGTCGGCCTGGTCTTCATCGACGGCGGCCATACCGACGAACACGCCGGCGGGGACTACGAGGGCTGGGCGCCCCGGCTCGCCGACGGCGGACTGCTGGTCATCCACGACGTCTTCCCCGACCCGGCGGACGGCGGACAGGCGCCGTACCGCGTCTACCGGCGGGCCCTCGCGTCGGGCGCCTTCGCCGAGGTCTCCGCGACCGACTCGCTCCGTGTCCTGCGGCGGATCGCCCCGGGAATCTGACCTGCCGGGGCTACGCTCGCAGTCGTGTCGCACAACCAGCACCAGCAGTCCCAGGCGTACGCCCCCGGCAACGGCCCGCGCGCCCCGTACGACGCGGCGCGTACCGCCCCCGTAGGCCGTGGCGGGCGGCGGCGGCGATCCCTCGCCGTCACGGCGCTGGTCACCGCCGCCCTCTCCGGACTGCTGTCCTGCCAGTCCGGCGGGGGCTCGGCCGAAGACGACCGCCCCCACGCGCCCCGGCCCACGACCCCGGCGGGTGCCGAGGCGAGCACCCCGGCCGGGAACGAGGCCGAAGGACGGCTGGCCGGAAAGGTCGTGGTGATCGACCCGGGCCACAACCCCGGCAACTTCCGGCACACCACCGAGATCAACCGGCTCGTCGACATCGGGACGAACCGCAAGGAATGCGATACGACGGGTACCGAGACCGACGACGGCTACACCGAAGCCGCGTTCACCCGTGATGTGACGCAACGGCTGCGCGCCCTGCTGGAGAAGGAGGGCGCGCGGATCGTCCTCACCCATGAGGAGGGGGCGCGGGAGTTCGGTCCCTGTATCGACGAGCGGGCCCGGATCGGCAACGAGGCGAAGGCCGACGCCGTCGTCTCCGTCCACGCGGACGGCTCGGCGAAGGGGCACCGCGGCTTCCATGTGATCCTGCCCGGGAAGGTCGCGTCCGGCGCCGCCGACACCGGTCCGATCGTCGCCCCGTCCCGGACCCTCGGCGAGCGGATCGCCGACGCCTTCGCCGCGGCCACCGGCGCCCGGCGCGCCAACTACCTCGGCGACGGTACGGGACTCCATGTCCGGACCGACCTCGGCGGACTCAATCTCTCCACCGTCCCCAAGGTCTTCATCGAGTGCGGAAACATGGCGGATCCCGAGGACGCGAAGCTGCTCGCCGACGCGGAGTGGCGGCAGAAGGCCGCCCGGGGGCTCGCGGCCGGACTCGGAGACTTCCTGCTGCCCCCGGCCTGACACACCACCGGCCCGCGAGTCTCCACCGGCCCGGCGCGCCACCGGCCCACGGGTGTCCACCGGACGGCGGACCGCGGATGGCGGGCGGCGCACGGCGAACGGCGGACACCGGGGTTCCTGAGGGCTCATCCGCGCGTTCGGCGCGCAAGTCGTACCCGTCGTCTCCATGGGCGTCCACATCTCCGACACCCCAGATCCCGATCCGGTTCCGATCGGGTTTCCATCCGGCCCCTTCCCGTACCACCGCCCCCACGAGTCCGTATACCGGGCAGACGCCGGGAAGCGCCAGACGATAGATTCTTCCGGGTGACGGGGGGAGTCACCCCCGGCACCTCGCGCCGAACGCCCCGATGCGACAACGACCCGAGACGACCGACGAAGGACTCATACGTGAACATCCGCTCCCTCACACGAGGCGATGGCGTGGTGATCGGAGCAGCGGTACTGCTGTTCATCGCCTCGTTCCTCGACACGTTCGACTGCTCGGGAAGCAGCTGTGACGACATCCCGAACGCCTGGGACAACGGGGCCCTGCTGCTGGGCGTCTATCTCGCCGGTGTCATCGGCGCCGCGCTGATCGCGCTCTCGCACCTGCTGCCCCGGGCGCCGAAGGTCATCGGTATCGACCTGGGTCATATCGGTGTGCTGCTCGCGGTCTTCGCGGCCTGGACGGCCCTGGGCGCGATCTTCGATCCGCCGGGCTCCTTCGACATGGGCGACTTCAGCCTCGACGCGGGCACCGGGCTGATCCTCGGCTTCATCGCCACGCTGCTGCTGGCGGCGGGCGCGGTCTGCGGTCAGCTCGTCCCCGCCTTCAAGGCCCCGCTGGTCGGCGCGCCCTCCCCGGCCGCGGCCCCGCATCCGTCCCCGTACGGCGGCCAGCCGCAGGGCGGCTACGGCTACCCGGGCACCCAGCAGCCGTCCTTCGGCGGCCAGCCCGGACAGCCGCAGCCGTTCGGCGGCCAGCCGGCCGGCCCGGGCGCCACTCCGCCCCCGGCCAAGGGCCCGGCCCCGAGCGGGGCGCCCGAGTTCGCGCCGTTCTGGTTCGCGGTCCCGGTGGCCCGGCCCCTGTACCCCGAGGACGGCTCGCCGACCCCGATCGCGGAGCTGGCTCCGGGCACCTGGTACCTCGCCGTCGACCAGCGCGGCCAGGCCCTGATCGCCCAGACCCAGGACGGCCGGCGCGGCGTCCTCCAGGACACCACCGGCATCCAGCGCGGCTGATCGCGCCCCCTTCCAGTCGGCCCCTCGCCCTTCCGGGCGGGGGGCCGCTGCCGTACCCTGACGCCCCGTCATATCCCTGCGACGGGAGGCATCGCGTGCGACTCGGACTCGCTCTCGGCTACTGGGGTCGAGGCCCCGACCCGGACCGGCTCGAACTCGCCGTCGAGGCCGAGCGGCTGGGCTACGACTCCGTGTGGACCTCGGAGGCATGGGGCTCGGACGCCTTCACCCCGCTGACGTACGTCGCCGCCCGCACCACCCGGATCAGGCTCGGTACGGCCGTGGTCCAGATGGCGGCCCGCACCCCGACGGCGACCGCGATGCACGCCCTCACCCTCGACCATCTCTCGGGCGGCCGGATGCTGCTGGGCCTCGGACTCTCCGGGCCGCAGGTGGTGGAGGGCTGGTACGGCCGCCCGTTCCCGGCCAGTCCGCTGACCGCGACCCGGGAGTACGTCGACGTCATCCGGCAAGTGCTGCGACGCGAGGGGCCCGTGGTGTCCGAGGGGCGCTACCATCCGCATCCGTACACCGGCCCGGACGGCACCGGCCTCGGCCGCCCGCTGAAGTCCATCACCCATCCGCTCCGGCCCGGTCTGCCGATACTCCTCGGCGCGGAGGGCCCGAAGAACATCGCCCAGACCGCCCGGATCGCCGACGGCTGGCTGCCGTTGTACTGGTCACCGCACCGGCCCGAGGTGTACGAGGCGTCCCTCGCCCCGCTCGCCGAACGCACCGAACGCGCCGACCACACAGACGGGGCGGGCGGAGCCGACCGAGGCGACCGGGCCGACGACTTCATGATCGCCCCCTTGGTCCGGGCCCGGGTCTGCGACGATGTCGCGGAGGGGCTGCTTCCGGTGAAGGCGATGCTCGGCTTCTACATCGGCGGCATGGGGCACGCCACCCGTAACTTCCACGCCGATCTGATGGCGAGGATGGGGTACGAGGCCGAGGCCCGCCGGGTGCAGGGGCTCTTCGCCGAGGGCCGCCGGGAGGAGGCCGTCCTCGCGATCCCCGACGCCTTCGCCGACGAGATCTCCCTCGTCGGCCCGCGCGCCAGGATCGCCGACCGGCTGACCGCCTGGCGCGCCACCCGGGCGACCGACCTGCTGGTCACCTCCCCCGATCAGGCGACCCTGCGCACCCTGGCGGAGTTGGTGCTCTAGACACTCTCGTCCTCCAGGTGCCGGCGTCCTTCAGATACTCGCGGAGGCGTCCGCGCAGCAGTCCGGCGGCAGGCCCTGCGGCAGGTCCGTGCCGCCGAAGACCGCCCGGGTCGGGGCGTCGCCGACGAGGGCCGCGACCGCGAGGAGCAGGGAGCCCGCGGTCCACGTCGTCCGCTCCTCCGGCCAGAACGCCTCGTCGTCGAAGACGTACCCCGTCCAGTAGAGCCCGTCCCCGGCCCGCAGATGGGCGATGGAGCGCAGCACGGTACGCGCCAGGTCCGGTTCCCCGGCCGCCCACAGGGCCAGGGCCAGTTCGCAGCTCTCGCCGCCGGTGACCCACGGGTTCGGCAGTACGCACCGGACGCCGAGCCCGGGGACCACGAAGTCGTCCCACCGCGCGGCGATCCTGGCCCGCGCGTCGGCGCCGGTGACCGCGCCGCCCAGGACGGGGTAGTACCAGTCCATCGAGTAGCGCGCCTTGTCCAGGAAACGCTCGGGGTGGCTGCGTATCGCATGGGCGAGCGCGCCCGTCGCCAGCTCCCAGTCCGGCTGCGGCTCGCCGCGTTCCTCGGCGACGGCCAGGGCGCAGCGCAGGGCGTGGTGGACGGAGGAGCAGCCGGTCAGCAGGGCGTCCGGGACCGGGGTGCCGTCGGGCTCCCGCTTCCAGCCGATCTGGCCGCCGGGCTGTCGCAGCCCCAGGACGAAGTCCATGGCGGCCCGGACCACGGGCCACATCCGGTCGAGGAACGCGGTGTCGCCGGTGGCGAGGTAGTGGTGCCAGGCGCCGACGGCGACATAGGCGGTGAAGTTGGTCTCGCGGCCCCGGTCGGTGGGCCGGGCGGCGTCCCCGTCGTGGTAGGCCGCGTACCAGGAACCGTCGTCGTTCTGGTGGGCGCGCAGCCAGTCGTACGCCCGCTCGGCGGCGTCGTGCTCCCCCGCCGCGTCCAGCGCCATCGCCGCCTCGGTGTGGTCCCACGGGTCGAGATGGTGGCCCCGGAACCAGGGGATCGCGCCGTCCTCGCGCTGTTCGGCGCGGATCGCGGCGACGGTCTCGGCGGCCTGGGCGGCGGTCAGGACACCGGGCAGGACGAGCCGTCCGGTCCGGGGGACGCGGGGCGTCGTCACGCCTGCGCCCGGGGCAGCTGGGGCTTGGTCGCGTACACCACGAAGCTCTTGCCGATCAGCGGATTGAGCGCCTGCTCGGCGAGCCGGGTGGCCAGCGGCTTCTTCATGATGTCCCAGACGAGGAGCTTGTGGTACGCCTTCACCGGCGGCGCCTGGTCGTTGTCGACGCCGAACGCGCACTTCAGCCACCAGTAGGGGCTGTGCAGGGCGTGCGCGTGGTGGGTGCCGTACGGAACGAGTCCGGCCTCCTCGATGCGCGCGAGCAGTTCGTCGGCCTTGTAGATCCGGATATGGCCGCCCTCGACCTCGTGGTAGGCGTCGCTCAGGGCCCAGCAGACCTTCTCGGGGCCGTAGCGGGGGACGGTGACGGCGATCCGGCCGCCGGGCCGCAGGACCCGGACCATCTCGGCGAGTACGCCCTTGTCGTCGTGGATGTGCTCCATCACCTCGGAGATGATCACGACGTCGAACGACGCGTCGGGGAACGGCAGGTTGAGCGCGTCGCCCTCCATCGCGGTGGCGGTGGCGCCCTCGGGGGCCTCGCCCGCCTCCTTCATCGCCGCGAACCACTTGGCGACCTCCCGGATCTCCTCCGGGTTGCGGTCGAGCGCCACGACCCGGGCACCGCGCCGGTAGCACTCGAAGGCGTGGCGGCCCGCGCCGCAGCCGAGGTCGAGGACGCGGTCGCCCGCGGCGAGCGGAAAACGGGAGAAGTCGACGGTCAGCACGCGTTCCTGCCTTCACGGTCGGCACGGGAGGGTACGGGACGGGTTCCCGTACGGACGGCGGTGGCGGCACCGGCGGGACGGACACCGTCGCGGACGGCGCTGCCGGCAACGGCGGTCGTACGGGTACAGGTACGAGTACGGGTACAGGTACGAGTACGGCGGCGGCGCGTCACCGAGTGGCCGCCCCGGTCCGGCGCCCGGTCGTCCCGGCGGCGGCCCGGTCGACCGCGGCCCGGTACAGCTCCGCCGTGCCCTCCGCGGCCCGGGCCCAGGTGAATCGTTCCAGCACCCGGGCGCGCCCGGCCTCGCCCAGCCGGGCGCGGAGTTCGGCGTCGCCCAGCAGCCGGCCCAGGGCCGTCGCGAGCGCGTCCGCGTCACCGGGCGGTACCGCCAGGCAGGTCTCGCCGTCGGCCCCCGCCACCTCGGGAATCGCCCCGCCGGTGGTGGCGACGAGCGGTGTCCCGGTGGCCATGGCCTCGGCCGCGGGCAGGGAGAAGCCCTCGTACAGCGACGGCACACAGGCGATCTGCGCCCCGCGGACCAGATCGACCAGCTCTGCGTCCGAGACGCCCTTGACGAACTCGACCGCGCCGCCGAGTCCGTACCGCTCGATCGCCCGGGCGACCGGACCGCCCTCGGCGCGCTTGCCGACGACGACGAGGTGCGCGCCGGGGTGTCCGGTCCGCAGCTTGGCCAGCGCCTCCACCAGATGCACCAGCCCCTTGAGGGGGACATCGGCGCTGGAGGTGGTGACGATACGTCCCGGTACCTCGGGGACGGCGGGGTCGGGGGCGAACAGCCCGGTGTCGGCGCCGATATGGACCACATGGATCCGGTCGCGGCGGACGCCCAGGTGCTCCTCGATCTCGCGCCGGGACGAGCCGGAGACGGTCAGCACGGACGGCAGCCGCCGCGCGACCCGCTTCTGCATCCGGGTGAAGCCGTACCAGCGGCGGACGGAGGCCCGCCGCTGCCAGGACTCGGCGGCGTCGAGATCGAGCCGCCGGTCGACATGGATGGGGTGGTGGACGGTGGTGACCAGGGGCGCGCCGAGATCGCCGAGGAGTCCGTAGCCGAGGGTCTGGTTGTCGTGGACGACGTCGAACCGGCCGCGCCTGGCCCGCAGATGGCGGCGGGCGCGGAGGGAGAAGGTGAGCGGCTCCGGGAATCCGCCGGTCCACATGGTGCCGACTTCGAGGGCGTCCACCCAGTCCCGGTACTCGCCCCGTCCCGGCGTACGGAACGGGTCCGGGCTGCGGTAGAGGTCGAGGCTCGGGAGTTCGGTGAGCCGCACACCCTCGTCGAGTACGGGGAAGGGCTGGGCGCCGATGACCTCGACGTCGTGGCCGAGGCGGGCCAGTTCACGGGAGAGGTGGCGGACGTAGACGCCCTGGCCTCCGCAGAAAGGATTCCCCTTGTAGGTGAGAAGGGCGATCCGGAGCGGTCGTCCGCCGTCCGCGGCCGGCTGCCCCGCGGGGGCGGGCGCGGTGTCGGAGGTACCCGCGGTGTCGGAAGTGGGCGCGGTGTCGGGGGTGCGCGCGGGGCCGTCCTCCGGGTCACGAGGGCCGGCTTCGATGGCCTCAGCGGTCACTCACGGCCCCCTGTTCTCCCCTACGTTTCGGCGGAGCGTAACCGCTCGCGCTAATCTAGAACAAGTTTCAGACCTGCCCGCTCAAGGAGCACTGAATCTACCCGCAGGTAGCTCCGCTGTGGCGGCCGGATCAGGTGATTCACGCCACGAAGGAACCGGGTTCGCGGGGATCCGCGAGAGCATCGGCGGAATCCGCCGGAAGAGCCACCGGGCCGTGGCGGGGACGATGCCGACAACGGGGAACGGGGTAAGCGGACGATGACAGCCGAAGCCCGGCAGGCCCGGCGACAGCCGGAACCGGCCATGGGAAAGAGACCCGACCGCACCTCGGGGCCGACCCCGGGGGCCGCACGCTCCGGGCCCCGGCCGGGACCCGTTCCCGGCTCCCCGCCCCTGACGGAGCGCCAGGAGGCCCGCCGGCGGCGGATCCTGCACGCCAGCGCCCAGCTCGCGGGCCGGGGCGGCTTCGACGCGGTCCAGATGCGGGAGGTCGCCGAGGCGGCCGGGGTCGCGCTCGGCACCCTGTACCGCTACTTCCCGTCGAAGATCCACCTCCTGGTCGCCACCATGCAGGACCAGCTCCAGCACCTCCATACGACCCTGCGGAAGCGGCCCCCGGGCGGGGCGACCCCCGCCGAGCGGGTGGCCGAGACGCTGATGCGGGCCTTCCGGGCGCTTCAGCGCGAACCCCAGCTGGCCGACGCCATGGTGCGGGCGCTGACCTTCGCCGACCGGAGCGTGAGCCCCGAGGTGGACACCGTCTCGCGGCAGACGACGGCGATCGTGCTGGACGCCATGGGCCTCGACGATCCGACGCCCGAGCAGTTGTCGGCGGTCCGGGTGATCGAGCACACCTGGCACTCGGCGCTGATCACCTGGTTGTCGGGGCGGGCCTCGATCGCCCAGGTGAAGATCGATATCGAGACGGTGTGCCGGCTGATCGACCTGACCGGTCCCGAGGCTCCGGAGGTGACCGGCCGCCGCCGGTGAATCCGGCGGCCGGTCGTCCGGGCGGGGGGGGCCGGGGGCCGGGGGGCCCCCCCCCCCCGGGGGCCCGCCCCCGGGCCGCGGCCCGGGTGGCCCTGGGGCGATTTTCTGCGTTTTTCGGGGGGGTCGCCCTTTTTGGGGGGGGGGGGGGGTTTGGGGGGGGGGGGGGGGGGGTTTGGGGGGGGGCTGCCGGGTAC
>NZ_JBHYZV010000097.1:0-23839 GCF_042753905.1 Streptomyces sp. NPDC059248
ACCGTACGGTCACCACGACGGCACCGGACCTTTGTCAGTGGTGGTCGCTACCGTGGTCGATGTGCCCGATGTTCCCCTCTCCGATCTCGTCCGGCTGCGCCGCGCCCGGGACGTGATGGACCGCGACTACGCCCAGCCCCTGGACGTCCCGGCGCTGGCGCGGGGCGCCCATATGTCGGCGGGACACTTCTCGCGCAGCTTCCGGGCCGCCTTCGGGGAGACGCCGTACAGCTATCTCATGACCCGGCGGATCGAGCGGGCCAAGGCGCTGCTGCGGCGCGGGGACCTCGGTGTGACGGATGTCTGTATGGCCGTCGGCTGTACGTCCCTGGGGTCGTTCAGCTCGCGCTTTACCGAGCTGGTCGGGGAGAGCCCGAGCGCCTACCGGGCGCGTGACCACGGCGCGGGCGCGGCCATCCCGGCCTGCTACGCCAAGATCTACACCCGTCCGGTACGGAGACCGGGCGCGGCGCCCGGACGAGCGCCCGGACCACCGCCGGGACAACCGCCCGGACCACCGCCCGGACCACCGCCCGGACCCCCGCCGGGACAACCGGTCAGGATCGGAGAAGCGCGCGGTCGCGCCCGGCCGTAGCGTGAGGCGCATGGACATCACGCTCTCCCAGTGCTTCATCGCCGTCGACGACCACGACAAGGCCCTCACCTTCTACCGGGACGCCCTCGGTCTCGAAGTCCGCGGCGACGTGGGCTTCGAAGGGCTGCGGTGGGTGACCGTGGGCTCCCCGGCGCAGCCCGATGTGGAAATCGTCCTCGAACCGCCCGTCGCCGACCCGGGCGCCTCCGACGCGGACCGCAAGGCGATGGCCGAGCTGCTGGCGAAGGGGATGCTGCGCGGGGTCATCTTCCGTACCGCCGACTGCGACGCCACGTTCGAGAAGATCCGCGCGGCGGGCGGCGAGGTCGTGCAGGAGCCGATGGACCAGCCGTACGGCGTCCGTGACTGCGCCTTCCGGGACCCGTCGGGGAACATGATCCGCTTCACCGAGCCGCGCGCCGGCCGATAGGACCGCCCGACCCTCCCTGTCCCCTTTGCCCCCGGCGTCTCCTCCGCGCCGGGGGCACCGTCGTACCCGCGCGTGGCCATCACTCTCGCGCCCCCCGCGTACGCCTTTCCCCGCCCGTCGCTCCCACGCGCCGGCAGGGGTTTCCGAGCAGCCCGACGACCGGCGGCGGACCCTCCGTACAGCCTCCGTACGGCCTCCGTACGGCGATACGGTGCGTGCGCGCCGCACATACGTCCTTCGCCAGCCACCGGCGGCTCGAAGTGGCCGTCTTTACTACGCCAATCAGAGCGCGTGTCCACGCCGCACGGCGCAAAAAACACCCTCCGCAACCCTCTCGCAACCCTCTGGTGGTTATGGGCCCGCGGGCCCGGGTACGTCCCCGGCACACCGCGCCCATGAGGGCGGCCGGACCGGGCTCACCAGGGGTTTCGCCCGTACGACCGCCGGACGGCGGCCCGGCTCGTACGACCGGCCGGGGGGTACCGACCGCGCGGGCACCGCTTACGCGGCTTCTACGCCAACCGGGAATGTGGCGGAAAGGGCCCATTGGACGACGCCCGGGCCGCAAGTACTATGCGCCGTCGTTGATCCGTACATCCAACCCCCCGCGCAGCCACATTGTCGTTTTCGCAAAGAGGTGATCCAGGGTGGGACCCCCGTTGACCGTTCCGCCGATCTACGCCCCGATACCTCCGGCGATACATCCCAGACACGCCGTCATCGACGCGCGGACGGCGGCCTGGGCGGAGTCCTTCGAGATCGGCTCTCCCGAACTGCGCAGCAGACTCGTCCGGCACGACATCGGCACGTTCTGCGCCCGGATCCTGCCGGAGGGCAGGGAGGAGGTGGTGAGTCTCCTCGCCGACTTCGTGCTCTGGCTGTTCGGAGTCGACGACGGCTACTGCGAGGAGAGCGATCTGGGCCACCGGCCCGGCGATCTCGTCGGGGTGCTCCACCGGCTGCTGAGGGTCGCCCAGGACCCCGGCGGTCCGTTCCTGCTCGCCGACCCGCTCGCCAACGGGCTGCGGGACCTCCGGCACCGTATCGACAGATTCGGTACGTACGCCCAGTCCACCCGGTGGGTGGACGCCCTGCGCGAGTACTTCTTCTCCGTCGTCTGGGAGGCCGACCACCGTCGTGCGGGCACGGTCCCGGGTCTCGACGACTACACCCTGATGCGGCTGTACGACGGCGCGGCGACCGTCGTGTTCCCGCTGCTGGAGATGGGCCACGGCTACGAGCTGACGCCGCGGGAGCGGGACCATCCGGCGACCCGCGCCCTGTGCGAGATGACGTCCTTCATCATCAGCTGGGACAACGACATCTTCTCGCACCACAAGGAGGCGTCGGGCGACGGCTTCTACCTCAACGCCCTCCGGGTCCTCCAGCACCAGGACGGTCTCTCCCCGGACGAGGCCCTGTCCACCGCCATCGCCCAGCGCGACCGGGTGATGTGTCTCTTCCTCCGGCTCCAGGAGAGCCGGTGCCGTACCGGCAGCCCCCAACTGCGGCGCTATCTGTCGAGCCTGCGGCACTTCGTCCGGGCCACCCAGGACTGGAGTGTCAGCTCACGCCGGTACACCACCCCCGACAATCCGGCCGATCTGCCGAGCAGCTTCCGCAGCACCCCGACCGACGCGGGGACGGCGCCGCTGGACATCCCGGTGATCCGGTGGTGGTGGACGCTGCTGCCGACGCCGGGGGAGGAAGGGTCGCGGGAGGCCCGGGAGGGCGAAGCCGCGTTACGCGAGCCCGCCGTCGCGGGCCGCTGAACCGCACGACTCGCCGCACGTCGCACCGTCGGGTCCGGTCAACTCGGGCGGCAGCGGGCGTACGTGGACCACGTCCAGCCGGGACACGGCCCGGGTGAGGACCACATACAGCCGGTGGAGGCCGCGCGCCT
This sequence comes from Streptomyces sp. NPDC059248, assembly GCF_042753905.1. NCBI lineage: Bacteria > Bacillati > Actinomycetota > Actinomycetes > Kitasatosporales > Streptomycetaceae > Streptomyces > Streptomyces sp. NPDC059248. The sequence continues at coordinate 2,929 of NZ_JBHYZV010000097.1, forward strand.
CCGCCGCCGTGATCGCCGCGGGCTCCGCGACCACGACATGGTCGTATTCGAGGCCCTTCACCAGGTCCGCGGCGAGCACGACCACCCGGTCCACCGCGGACTCCCGGGTCCCGGCAGTCCCGGGCTCCCTGGGCTCCGGCGGCCCCGGCTCCGTGGTCCCGGGCGCGCCCGGGACCGGGACCGGGCCCGGGACCGGCAGCCGTGCCGCCGCCAGCGCCGACCGCAGCCGGGCGGTGTCCGAGCGGTCCGCGACGACGGCGACCGAACCCTCCCGGGTGAGCGCGTCCCGTACCGCCGCCACCACCCCGGCGGCCAGGTCGTCCGTCCGGCGGATCGTCAGTTCGCCGTCGCGGCGCGGCGACCTGGTGGGCGGTACGTCGACCCCGAGCGACGCCAGCAGCCGGTTCGCCAGCCGGGTCACCGCGCCGGGTACCCGGTATCCGGTGGTCAGCGCCGTCACGGCCGCACCCGGTTTGCCCAGCAGGGCGAGCTGCTCCGGCCAGGAGCCGGCGGCCCAGGGGGTGGTGCCCTGGGCGAGGTCGCCGAGGACGGTCAGCGACCCGAAGCCGGTACGGCGGGCGACGGCCCGGCACTCCATCGGCGACAGGTCCTGGGCCTCGTCGACGACGACATGGCCGTAGCCGTCGGGGCGGGCCATCAGCCCGGCCAGCTCGTCGAGGAGGACGAGGTCAGCCGCCGTCCAGCCCCGGGAGCGGGGCGGTCGGCGGATCGCGGCCCGCTCCTCCGGTGCGAGCGCCGGGTCGCCGGGGTCGGCCAGGAACGCCGTCAGCACCTCCTCCGGTGTCGTCTTCGGCCAGGCCGCGTCGAGGAAGGCGCCGACCGGCCGCGAGCGTTCGATCCGCCGGAGCCAGCCGGCACCGCGCGGCCCCGCCCGCCGTTCGGCGGCGAGCTGGATCTCCCGTACGGCCCGGCCGCGCACCCGCTCCCGTCCGATGTCGTACGGCGGCTCCTCCGCCCGGACCCCGGCGACGATCCGGGCCAGGGTCTCGTCCGGCACCCGCCACCGGTACGAGCCGTCGGGCACGACGAGTCCGGCGGCGAAAGCCCCGGTCCCGACCCGGGCGTACAGGGCGCGCCGCAGTGCGTCCGCCATCCGCGCGTCGTGCTTCACGGCCTCGGCCCGCGCGGTGTCCACGGCGGTCACCGGATGCCGGGCGATCTCCTCGACGAGGGTCGACTGGCGTACCCCGGTCTCGCCGAGGGACGGCAGGACCCGCTCGATATAGGAGAGGAAGGCCCGGTTGGGGCCGATGACGAGCAGTCCGCCGCGGCGCAGGCGGCGGGGGTGCGTGTAGAGGAGATACGCGGCCCGGTGCAGACCCACGGCCGTCTTACCGGTACCGGGCGCGCCCTGGACGCAGACGGTGTCGGCGAGGGCGGAGCGTACGAGATCGTCCTGTTCGGGCTGGATGGTGGCGGCGATATCGCGCATCGGGCCGACCCGGGGACGCTCCAGCTCGGCCGCCACGAGCGGGCTGAGGGGGCCGTCGGGTGCGCCCGTGCTGACGTGCTCGTCCTCGAAGCCGGTCAGCTCCGCGGATGCGCCGGTGGCGTGCGGCGCCCAGCCGTACCGGCGGCGGATCCGGACGCCGTACGTGTCATGGGGCCCGGCCTGGTAGAAGACGCGGGCCACCGGGGCGCGCCAGTCGACCACCAGCGGCGGCGCCGACTCGGCGGCGGAGCCGGAGCCGGAGCCCGGGCCCGGGTCGGTGATGCGGCGGCGGCCCAGGTAGTAGCGCTGGCCCCGGTGGTCTCCGGCTTCGGCGTCGGCGGTGAAGTCGAGCCGGCCGAAGAAGAGGGGGCCGCCGGGGTCGTCGGCCAGCTCCTTCGCCCGGCTGCGCAGCTCGTAGCCGAGTACCTCGGCGTCGGCGCCGGACGCGAAGGCGTGCTCCCCGACGACGACCCGCTCGGAGGCGTCGGCGGCCATGGCGGTCAGGGCGGCCCGGCACCGGTCGTGCCGGGCGCGCTCCTCGGCGAGGTCGGAGTCGAGTTCGGGGGCCGGTGTGGTGGTGGTGGTCGCGGACGCGGACGACGGCTCGGGCGGTGTCATTCCGCCGAGCCTAATGCAACTCGGTTCAGTTTTTAACTCGGTTAACTTTTTGGTTCGTCTCCTGGCAGACTCCCCAGCCCGTCCCGCAGCAGCGCGAACGCCGCGTCCGCCGCCGCCAGGGCGTCCGGCCGGACGTCGGCCGCGCTCTCGCCCGCCGCGATCCGCCGTCCGTTCTCCTCCGCCAGCACCCGCAGCACGGCCACGATCTGGGCGGCGGCCAGCCGGGCCGCCGTCCCGCCGCCCAGGGCCGCCGCCAGGGTCTCCTCGGAGCGGCTCCGGTACGCGGACAACCGGGCGACCAGGCCCGGTGTCCCGTACAACAGCCGCAGAAAGGCCGGGATCTCCGGCGCGTCACTGAGCCCGGTCACCGGGTCGAACCGCTCAAGACCCGCCCGGACATGGCGGCGGAGCGCGTCCAGCGGCGATACCCCGGCCCCGCGCGCGGCGGTCACCACCCGGGCGGGCTCGTCCTCGTGGTCGGCGAACCGGTACAGGACCAGGTCCTCCTTCGCCGGGAAGTACCGGAAGAGCGTCGGCTTCGACACCCCGGCGGCGGCGGCGATCTCGGTGACCGGGACCGCGTCGAAGCCGCGCTCGACGAAGAGCGCGATCGCGGTGTCCGACAGGGCCCGGCGGGTCCGCTCCTTCTTCCGCTCCCGCAACCCCGGCGACCACTCCCCCGCACTCGCCTCCGCGCCGGCCTCAGCACCCACACCCGCGCCCGGACCCGCCTCCGCTCCAGCCGTACCCATCCGCCCGTCCTCCGCGCCTCACCCGCCGCGGTCCAGCGCCCCGAGCCTGGGCGGGACCGCTCCGGGGGCGGCGGCCATCCTAGGCCGTGTCCTCGAACCCCCGCCGGGCCTCCGACGCCCGGCACGCGGTCAGGGCGTCGGCGATCCACCCGACCGTGGGTACCTCGGCGAGCCCCAGGGGCTCCCCGGCGCGCGCCAGGACGGTACGTACGCGCCGTGCGACGTCCCACGGCGCGCCGGAGCCGCCCGCCACCGCCCGGGCGGCCCGGATGACGTCCGTATAGACGGACTGCATCCGCTTGTACTCCAGCAGCAGCGGCAGATCCGCCCGCAGCCCCCGCGCCGCGCCCGGCCTGACCGACTCCACGGCCGCCGCCCAGCGCCCGACGACCGCCGCCTCCTGCCGTGCCGGATAGCGCATCAGATGCAGATGGGTGGCCAGGTCGTACAGCGGATCGCCGAACATCGCCAGCTCCCAGTCGATGGTCCACAGCCGTCCGTCGCCGTCCACGACGAGGTTCTCCCGGTGCAGATCGCCGTGGAGCAGACAGAACGGCCGCGCGGTGAGCGCGGGCATCCGCGACGCCAGCCGCCGCAGCCCGTGGACCGTGACCCCGAGGGCGGCGAACAACTCCCCGTACAACGGCAGATGGGCCCGGTAGACGCGCTCCTCCGTGAACCGGATCAGGGACACGGCGAACCCGGCGCAGTCACCGTCCGCGACCCACTCGTCCGCACCGCCCAGCCGCTCCACCGCGAGCGACCGCGGGGTGATCGCCGCCAGCTCGCGGAAGAGCCGGCAGATCTGGTCGAGATGGGGCTCGGCGACCGTCGTGCCCGGTCCCCGGTACGTCCCCAGGGTGGCGCCCTCGATGAACCGCTGGAGCCCGACCTCGTCGACCTCGATCGTCTCCGGGACGCTGCTCACCCGCCCGGCGAGCGCCCGCACCAGAGCGCCCTCGCGGACGAAGCTGCGGAGATCGAAGCGGAGGATCCCCTGTCGCGGCTCACGGCACTTCCAGCGCACCGTGCCCGACCGTCCGCCGCCGTCGCCGTCGCCGTCGGCGGCGTCGGGCAGCGGGAACACATAGGTCTCGTGGTGGTACCCCTGGAGCGGACCCTCGATCAGCGCCTCCGCGGCGCTGAGCCGCGACGCCCGCTCACGGACCCTCGACACCGGCTCAGCAGTCATATGCCCCGGCCCTATGCGGAACGGGCTACCCCCTCCCCGTACTCCCGTACAGTGCGGGCACTGCGATCCTGCCTGCTGGAGAGGGGTCGCGGGAAGGGGACAACGAGGCAGCCTGACGGAGTCGGAACCGGAATCGGGCCGAAAGAGGCGCACGGATCCGGCACTCCGCCCGTGGGCCGCCGGCCGAAGGGCGCGGAGCCTACGAAACCACCCGGACGTACGGGACGAGCGCCGCCATGTCCGCGATCACCAGCGGCGCACCGGCCGCCCGCAGCGCCGCCCGGCCGTCGTCCGCGCGGTGGTAGCCGCAGAACCGCATCCCCGCGTCGCGCGCCGCCCGGTAGTCCGTGACCGCGTCGCCGATCATCAGATGCGCGGCGCCCGGCACCCCGTCCGTACGCGCGGTCCGCAGCGCCCAGGGGTGGGGCTTCATCAGCCGGGCGTCCCTGGGGCGGCCGACGATCCGGCCGTCGAAGCGGTCGGCGACCCCCATCCGTTCGAGGATCCGCTCGGCGGCGCCCCGGTGGTTGTTGGTGGCGACCGAGAGGCGCCGGCCGGAGCGGTGGCAGGCCTCGACGAACTCCGCGGCGCCCGGCGTCGGTTCGGCGCTCTCGGCCGCCTCCCGCTCGTAGGCGTCGAGCAGGTCGTGGAGGACGGCGACGGTCTTGTCCCAGCCGTCGGCGTCGCCGCGCTCCGCCGACTCCAGCGTGTAGCCGTACAGGACGGCGATGGGGTCGGTGCCGTCGCGCAGCCGCTCGACCACATGGCCGCGGCGCTCCGCGGTCTCCAGCATCAGCCGCGCGGCGCCGGACGCCGGCCGGCCCCCGAAGACATGGGCGACGGGTCCGTCGAGATCGAGGACGACGCAGCGGGCGCGGTCGAGGGCGCCGTACAGGACTTCGGAGTTCAGGGCCCCGGGCGGAACACGGTCCGGCGCGGAGGCGGACGACGGGTCACGAACGGCGTCCGGCTCCTTCGTCGGCGGTACGGGACCGGCGGGCGCGGCCGGTCCCGCCGGGGCGCTCGGCGCGCCCGGGGTGAGGGATGTCGAGGGCGTGAGGGGCATGGCGGAGCTGTCTCGGTCTCTCGGATTCGGATGCGGATTCGGAGTCGGGAACGGGATCGCCGCCCTCGCGCTACGCGCCCCCACGCCGTTCGGCGCCGAAAGCACCGGAACCGGCCGCTCCGGCGGCTCCGGCGGGCTCGCCGCCGCCGGACGCCTCGTCCTCGACCGCCGTGCCCATCCGCTGCCAGGTCTCGTCGAAGTACTTCTGGGCCGCTTGCACGATGCCGGTCTGCTCGGGCGCCGAGTCGCGGAAGGGGAAGAGGGAGGCCCCGGTGCCGTACGAGTCGAGGATGGTGACCGTGTCGTAGTTCGGCGGGACCCTGACCGTGCCCTCGGTCGGAGGGTAGAAGCCCTGGAGGGCCAGTCGGCGATTGAGGATGTAGAGCTTGATCTGGAGCGAGAAGGGCACCAGCCGGGTCTCGACCGACACCTCCTCGACGAAGCCGCGGTCGAGCAGCTCGTACAGGGACGACCGGAGCAGTGTCACATGGCTCTGCAGAATGCCCCGGAGCCGGGTGCGGACCCTCGGGTCGTCGGTGCCGTCCACCGGCCGGGGCATCGCCAGATGGGGCGACTGGGTGTCGGGCAGCAGCAGCCGGGCCGTGATGCTGCGCGGCGGCGGGATCCGGCCCGAGACGATCCGCTCCTTCTGATCGGAGACCCTGGTCGCGAGGGATTCGGTCGTCATCGAGAAGACGTCGAGGGTGACCTCGGGCGACTCGAACGCCTCCGCCAGATAGGGCTCCAGGATGACCGGGGAGACCCGGTCCGAGACGAAGACGTCGTCCTCGTCCGAACCCTCGGCCGACAGCACGGATTCACCCTCGCCGCCCGGCCCGCCCTTGACGAAGGTGCCGCTGCCCTGACGGGTGACGATCAGGCCCTCGTCGCGGAGCATCTCCAGCGCCTGGAGGACGGTGAAGCGGGAGACGCCGTACCGCTTGGCCAGGTCGTGCTGGGTGGGCAGCCGCTCGTTGGGGCCGTACGTCTTCTTGTTGATCTCCTTGCGCAGCTTGTCGGCCACCCGCCGGTATCGGTAGGTGGCTTCCCGCGGGATCGCCCCGTCCATCGTCACAGCACAACCTTACAACCTCCCGTCGTACGGAGGCAGATGGTCCACGAAGTCCGCCCGGAACCCCGTCGCCCCGTCAACTCGGTTGGTATGGACGGCCGATGCGACACAGACAACCGGATGAGTTTGACACTCTTCCGGTCGGGAACATTGCTCGAACAGGTCAACCAGATTAATTTGTACGGTAGTTGAACAACCTGAGCGGAGCCCGTAGCAACCCCCGGCCCCGGCGGTGTCCCCCGCCGGCGGGCCGATTCCACGCGAGTACCACGGTGTGCGGGTCCCGACGTCACCTCGGCGGTTTCCTAAGGAGTGACCACCATGACCCTGCTCACCATCGGTATCGAACAGCTTGTGCAATGGCGGTACGGAGTCGTCGCCGCCCTCGGATTCGCCCTGCTGTCCCGGGGCGTCAAAACGGAGAACGCGACCTGCGCCGGGATCGGCGGACTGCTGCTGATCGGCCCGACGCTCTCACCCGGCGCCTGAGCCGGGCCGTGAACCGGCCCGGACCACGGACAACCGGTCCGGACGGGGCGACCGGTCCGGACGGCCGGAAACCCCGTCCAACCGGCGCCGGCGGTCCGGGCGTACGGACAACTCGTCAAGTTGTCCGTACAGTCCCGGACAACACCGGGGTCCTCAGAAGACGTCCGGGCACCACGGCCGGCGGGCCGTACGGAACATCAGCTCCGCGGCCGCCGCCGCGCCCGGCCGGTCCTCCCGGACCGAGCCCAGGGCGGCCAGCCGGACGGCCGACGCGTCGCCCAGATACAGCGCGCCCAGCTCACCCGCGTCCAGCGTCAGATCGGCGGCGTCCCCGGTCGGCGCACAGCTCGCGCCGTCCGGGCCGCCGTCCAGCCGGAACCGTCCGGCGGCCAGGCCCAGACCGTCCCGTACCTCCAGGACCAGGGAGTCGGCCACGCCGTAGGTCCGCCCCTCCAGCGCGCGGACCACGTCGAGGATCCGCAGCCAGAGGAAGTCGGAATGGGTCCGCACCCGGGCCGCGCGCGGGTCCGGGAGGTAGTCCGGGAGCAGATCGTCCGGCGCCCGCCCCTCCGTGCGCACCCGGCTCGCCCAGTCCAGGGAGCAGACGTACTCCCACAATGCCCGCTCGGCCTCCGGCGACACCGTGAACAACTGCTCCACGGTGACCGTGTTGTCCGGCTGCTTGGCCTCGTCCCACTTGTGGTCGGAGGAGTAGGCGACCATTCCCTCCAGCTCGCCCGACGCCGAGCGGTACGCCGCCCAGAAGGGTTCATTCCACGGCATGCTGGGCACCTGGATCTCGCCCGTGGCAAGCTGCCACCACCGCTCGTCGCGGGAGACGGCGCCCGGCTGCCGGGCGAGGAAGCGGGTATACAGCTCGGGGCCGGTCTTGCGGACCTCGTCGAGCGGGACGAGATCGATCCGGCCGCCGTCGCGCGGCCCCGACCAGCGGCTGTCGAGTCCGGTACGCGACAACTCGACCGACCACGAGGTGGCCCGGGCGGCGGGCCCGTAGCCGAACCGGCCGTAGATCGGATACTCGGCGGAGACCAGCGTCGAGACGGGGGTGCCCGCCTCCTTCGCGGCGGCCAGGTCCCCGGTCATCATCCGGCTGAGCAGACCGCGGCGGCGGTGGGTGGGCGAGACCGTGACATTGGTGACGGCGTGCGACGGCAGGGTTCCGCCGGGCACCGACAGCGTCTGCGGGAAGCTGCGGTACGTGGCCACGTACCGGCCGGCGTCGACGGCGCCGAGCGTCCGGTCGAAGTCGATCCCGCCGCGGCGGCCCTCTATCTCGGCCTCCGTCACGGCCGGGGCGCTGAGGAAGCCGACGGCGATCGCGCGCATCCAGTCGGGGTACTCGGCCTCGGTGACCTTGCGGATCTCGATGCCGTCGGCGCCTCGGACGCCGCGCGCGGCGGACGGGGGAGAGACCGTCGAAGTAACAGGACTGGGGGTGGCGGGGTCGGTGGGCTCGGAGGACGTTGGCTGAGCGTCGTCACGGGTCATACCGTCACGCTAGGCACAGCCGCCTCAGAAAGTCGCCTTTATTTCGCCGATTTCCACGCCACCGCCCAGCAGCGGCGCACGGCGGATCCGGTCGACCACGGGCCCCTCGACGCCCACCAGCTCCAGGGCCCGCCCCAGTACCGGGCCCAGCGCCCGGGAAGACCCGTCGTCGATCTTGAAGGCGAGGGCCCGGCCGTCGGCGAGCGCGACGGCCTGGACCGCCTCGGCGCCCATCTTCGACAGCGCCCCCGGCACCTCCCGCATCAGCCAGGTGTCGGCCCGCCGGGTGCCCGCCACATACTCCGGGTGGGCCCGCATCGCGTCCGCGACCCGCCGCCCCGCGGTGTCGTCGGCGGCCAGCACGAGGGAGCGGAAGGAGCGGGCGAGACCGGTCAGGCTGATCGCCATCAGGGGCGCCCCGCAGCCGTCGGTGCCGACGGCCGCCACCGGCTCGCCCGCCGCCTCCTCCACGGCCTCCCGCACCAGCAGCTGGATCGGGTGCTCCGGGTCGAGATAGCCCGCCCGGTCCCAGCCGTTGAGTCCGCAGGCGGCGAGCCACGCCGTGTGCTTGCCCGAGCAGTTCATGGTGATCGGCTCGCGGACCCGTCCCGCGGCGAGATACGCCTCCGCCTCCCGCGGGTCCAGCGGCAGGTCCGGCGGGGTGAGCAGCTCGCCGGGCGCGATGTCGTACTCGGCCAGCATCCTCCGTACGAGATCGAGGTGGAAGTCCTCCCCGGAGTGGCTGGCGGCGGCCACGGCCAGCCGCTCGCCGGAGAGGTCGAGCCCGGCCCGCAGGGTGGCCACGGCCTGCATCGGCTTGCCCGTGGAGCGGGGGAAGACGGGTGCGGTGACATCGCCCAGGGCCGTTTCCACGGAGCCGTCGGGGGCGAGGACGACGAGGGAGCCGCGGTGGCGCCCCTCGACGAACCCGGACCTGACGACCTCGGCGAGCACCGGCGACACGGCCCCTGCCACGGCCCCTCCCACGGCTCCGGCCGCGGCCCCGGCCCCGGAGCCACCGGTGCCGCCCGGCCGGGCGGGTATCCGGGGGGTGGGGGAAGCGGCGGGGGTGGTGCTCATCGCGGGGTGGCCTTCCGATGCGGTGGGGTGCCCGCCGACGGAGGGATCGCCTCAGGTCAGCAGGTCGTCTACTTGTGCCTCGCCTTCACGGTACCTGCGCGCGATCTCCGCGCCGCAATCGTCGGCTGTACGTTGCAACAATTGCCGGCGCCGGGAGACGCGCTGCTCGTAGCGGGCCAGCCGCCCCATCGCGGCCCCCAGCTCGTCGTCCGTACGGGCCCCCAGGTCGGACAGCTCGACATCGGCCAGCATGTCGGCCGCGAGCAGCCGGTACTCCTCGCGGTGGGGGGTCGAGACCGTCACATGGCGGGCGGACGAGCGGTGGGCGGACGGCGCGTCGGCGAGGATCCCGGAGAGCCGGTCGACGAAGCCCGGGTCCTCGCCCCCGGCGATCCCGGCGGCCGGGTCGCGGCCCGCGCCCCGGTCCCGTGCCCCGCCCGGCTGCGGGCGGTGGCCGGTGCGCCGGGTCAGCTCGGCCCGGATGATGTCGATCCGGCCGTGGAGCAGCCGCCGTACATAGCTGAGGTCGGCCTCGTCGCGCTGTGAGCCGCGCAGCAGGGTCCGCAGCTCCGGCAGGCGCAGGGCGGACAGCTCGTACCCCGGCGGGTCGGGGAGGGCGGCGTTCCGGCACTCCGCCGCCTCGCGCTGCTGCGGTGGCCTGACGGGGGCCGCGGCGCCGACGCGGGGCGCCGGATCGGCGGTGCCCGCGGGATCCGGGTGAAGTGTGGGACCGGTGTGGGGTGCGGGGCCGGTGGGCCCGGCCGGCTCGGCCGTCGTGTGCCCGCTGCCCGAAGTGCTCATACGCGTCTGTCCGTCCCCTCGACCGGCGCGGAGGTCTGCCCCCGGTCCCCGGGAGGCCGGGGCGGGGGCCGCGCCGCCTGGAGGCATCGTGCCATTGGGGAACCGTTCCACGCAGGTGCTCTGCACCCGTTCGGCCCCGATAGGTTGGGCGGTATGCGAGCGGTGGTACAGCGGGTCGACGGCGCGAGGGTCGACGTGACGGACGAGTCGGGGACCCGGACGGTCGGGGAGATCGAGGGCGAGGGACTCTGCGTCCTGGTGGGCGTCACCCATGACGACACCCCGGAGCAGGCGGAGCGGCTGGCCCGGAAACTGTGGTCCCTGCGGATCCTCCAGGACGAGCGGTCGTGTTCGGACGTGAACGCCCCGCTGCTGGTGATCTCCCAGTTCACGCTCTACGGAGACGCCCGCAAGGGCCGTCGTCCGACCTGGAACGCCGCCGCCCCGGGACCGGTCGCCGAACCCCTCGTGGACGAGGTCGTGGCACGGCTGCGGGCCCTGGGGGCGCGGGTGGAGACGGGCCGGTTCGGGGCGAGTATGCGGGTGTCGCTGACGAACCAGGGCCCGTTCACGGTACTGCTGGAGGTATGACCCGTACGGCCTGACCCGGTACGGCGCGGGGTCCGCGTCGTACGGGTCGAGCCGTACGGGCTCGGGCCGTACGGGTCGCGTCGTACGGGTCGGGCCGTACGGGTCGCGTCGTACGGGTCGGGCCGTACGGGTTCCACGGGTCCCCCACGGTGACGGGTCCCGCGCCGGTACGGGTCCTACGGCTCGACCACGGTCTCCTGGGCGGCCGCGGTGTCCCCCGCCATCAGCTCGGCGTCCACCGGTACGTTCCGCTTCACCAGGGCCAGCGCGATCGGCCCCAGCTCGTGGTGGCGGGCCGAGGTGGTGACGAAGCCCAGCTTGCGGCCGTCCTCGCCGTCCGACGCCAGCCGGATCGGGGTCCCCGGGCCCGGCAGACGCACATCGCTGCCGTCGAGGTGGAGGAAGACCAGCCGGCGCGGCGGCTTCCCCAGGTTCTGCACCCGGGCGACCGTCTCCTGCCCCCGGTAGCAGCCCTTCTGGAGGTGGACGGCGCCGGGGATCAGGCCCAGCTCGTGCGGAATGGTCCGGTGGTCGGTCTCGAAGCCGAGCCGGGGGCGGTGGCCCTCGACACGCAGCGCCTCGTACGCCAGCATCCCGGCGAGCGGCCCGTGCGCGTCGGCGTACGCCTCAAGACCGGCCCTGGGCAGGAACAGGTCACGGCCGTACGGGGTCTCCCGGACGACGGCGCCGTCCGGGACCGGGGCGATGGAGCCCGCGGGCAGGTACACCACGGCGAAGTCGTCGGTCCGGTCCGCCACCTCGACCCGGTAGAAGAACTTCATCGACTCCAGATAGGCGACCAGCTCGCCCCGGGTGCCGGGCTCGACATGCATCCAGACGGTCTCGCCGTCGTCGACCAGGTACAGCGCGTGCTCGATATGCCCGTTGGAGGAGAGGATCAGCGCTTCGGTGGCCTGCCCCGGGGGCAGGTCGGTGACGTGCTGGGTGATCAGCAGATGCAGCCAGCTCAGCCGGTCCTGGCCGGTGACGGCGACGACCCCGCGGTGGGAGAGGTCGACCAGTCCCGACCCGTCGGCGAGGGCGGATTGCTCTCGGAAGATGTCGCCGTAGTGCGCGGCCACGCCTTCGTCGGCCCCTTCGGCGGCGACGGCGCCGGAACGGGACAGCAGGGGACTGCGGGGAGCCTTCGGGGTCTTCACATCGGCCATGGGAAAAGCCTACGACCCTACGGACGGGAACCCGGGCCCGCGGCGGTCAGCCCCGCTCCTCCTCCGCGCCCTTGTCCGCCGTCCCGGCGGTCTCCTTCGCCTCGGAGCAGGAGGAACAGCGGCCGAAGATCGCGAAGTGCTTCAGATCGGTGTCGAACCCGAAATCGCGCCGGAGCTTCGCGGTGAAGCCGGTCGCGACGCCGACATCGGCCTCGATCACCTCGGTGCAGTCCCGGCAGACCAGATGGAGGTGGTGGTGCCGGTCGGCGAGGTGGTAGGTCGGGGCGCCGTGCCCGAGATGGGCGTGGGAGACCAGGCCCAGCTCCTCCAGCAGCTCCAGCGTCCGGTAGACCGTGGAGATGTTCACCCCGGACGCGGTTTTGCGCACCTCGCACAGAATGCCGTCCGGAGTGGCGTGCTCCAGGGTGTCGACGGCTTCCAGTACCAGCTGCCGCTGAGGGGTCAGCCGGTAGCCGCGCTTGCGCAGATCGCTCTGCCAGTCGGTGGTCACCACCCTCCCAGTGTAGGGAGAGCGGCGGGGTTCACCGGGCGTGAGGACGGGATCCGGCCGGGATCGACCCGTGTCCTGCCGGGGTCCTACCGCGGTCCTACTTGAAGAAGGCGATGCCGTCGTCGGGCAGGTCGCCCAGGTTCTTCGCCCAGTCGGCGACCTCGTCCGGGGTGACCGTCTTCTTCAGGTGCGCCGACATGTACGGCCGCAGCGGCACCTCGGGGGTGGCCTTCTCGCCCACCCACATCAGATCGCCCTTGACATAGCCGTAGAGCCGCTTGCCGCCGCTGTACGGCCCGGAGGCGGCGGTCCGCGCGACCGCGTCCGTCGCCAGGTCGATCTGCGGCTTCTTGTCGGCCAGGTCGCCGTACCAGATCTCCACGACACCCTGGTCGCGGACCATCACGACCTCGACCTTGCGGTCCTTGTCGATCCGCCAGTACCCGTGCTCGCTCTCCAACGGCCGGACCTTGTTGCCCTCGGCGTCCAGCACCCAGGTGTGGGACGCGTACTCGACGAAGTCCCGGCCGTCGTGGGAGAAGGTGACCGACTGGCCGAAGTTGCACTTCTCCGAACCCGGGAAGTCGGAGACGCCCGCGCCCTCCCAGGTGCCGAGGAGGAAGGCGAGGGGGACGAGGTCCGGGTTGAGGTCGGACGGAATCTCGATCATGAGCGGCTATCCGTGGTGGGAGCGGGTGTTCCGGAGGGGGACGGGCAGGTCAGCGCTGACCCTGGTACAGCTTCTTCACGGCCAGTACGGCGAAGGCGGTGACGCCGACGCAGACCAGGACCAGAAGGGCCTCGAAGAATGCAATAAGCACGGAGTGCTCCTCGTTCGAGCGTGAGCGACTAGCGGATACGGCGGACCTGCCGGCCCCCAGCCTAATGGGTCGGACCCCGACGGCCCGTGCGCGGGGCCGTCCGGGTGGCACGGCGCGGCCGGGGCGGCGTCAGCCCAGGAGCTGGTTCTGCAGGACCAGGGTCTGGTGGAAGGGGACGGCCGCGGCGCCGCCCGCGCGCTCGTGGCGGACGAAGGCGACCGTGTCGCCCGCCAGGACGTACGCCTGCCGGGTGTGCTTCTTCCCGGACACGGGGGTGCCCGGCTCCCGGTAGGCGAACGCGCGGGTCCCCTCGGGTCCCGCCGTGCCGTCCCACGCGGGGTCGGCCTCCAGCTCGGGCCCGCCGGCGAGCGCCCGGCCGGGCTCCGCCCCCGCCAGCAGACGCGAGGCGAGGAACCAGTTGGCCGCCCCGCCGGTGGGGAACCGCAGCAGATGGATCCGGGTCACCGTGCCGTCCGGCATCCGCCACCCCCGGGCCGCGATATGCCGTACGCCCGTCTCGCGCAGCGCCAGTTCCACCTCCGGCCGGTCGTCGGCCGCGTACTCGGCGGCGTACCGCTGGTGGGTGGTCCAGCCGCCGGTCAGCTCCCGGTCGACGACGGCGCCCTCCGGGGCGGGCAGCAGCAGCTCCCGTACGTCCACGTGGTGGACCTCGTCCTCGTTGTCGGGGTGGAACGGCCCGGGGGCGTCCGACGGGAGGGCGGGCAGGGCGAGGCGCGGGTACTCCCAGCGACCGTCCGAGCGCGTGGCGAGGCCGGGCAGATCGCCCCGGTCGAGTGCGGCGACGGCCACCGTGCTGCCCGCCCCGAACAGGGCGAAGACAAGGCCGGCGATGGCCCACCGCGCGGGTGCGGAGAGCCGCCGGGCGGGTGGGACGGGAGCGGACTCGGGGGCGGTGACGGTGGCGGTGGCGGTGGCAGTAGCGGTGGCGGTGGCAGTAGCGGTATCCGGCGGGGGCGCGACAGGCCCGGCGGGCTCGGTGTTCCGCGCCGACTCGGCGGGCTCGGTGATCTCGGTCATACGCTCTTCCCCGGTGACGCGATCAGTTCGATCTGGTGCTGGAGGACCTCGGCCACCGCGGTGTTCTCGGCGATGCCCGCGGTGCCGTACGCGGACACGACGACCAGATGGCCGCCGTGGTGGGCCAGGCACTCGACCCGGCCCAGCCCTTCGGCGGGCGCGTTCCCCTCGGGCGGGCCTTCCGAGGTGAAGCAGGCGGCGTTCCCCCGCGCCTCGCCCATCGGTTTCCGGGTCAGGCGGCCCGACTCCTGGAACGCGGCCAGGAAGTCGTACGTCGCACGAGTCAGCGCCGGATTCGTGAGCCGCGTGAGTTCCACCTCGATGACGGCTCCGTCGTTCACGGACATGAAGGAGCGTCCGGCCATGCCCTTGATCCCGATGGCCTTCACCCGCCGTTCGTACTCCCGGCGCTCCTTCCCGGGGAGTCCGGCGCCATCGGCGAGCAGCCGCGCCGTGGCCTGTGCCTCGGTCAGCTCCGTCCCCGCGGCGTCCCGGCCCGGGTCGGGTCCTTTGACGAAGCCGTTGGGCACCGGCAGCAGCAGTTCGCCGAGAGGTCCCGTACGGACGGGCGCGGAGCCGGGCTTCTGCTGGGCCGACGAGGCGGGGAGCTGTCCCCACAGCCGGGTCTCGACGGTGCGGTCGGCCGACCCGGCCGTGGCCGCGGTGTACGCCACCGAGCCGCCGAGAACGGCGACGACGAGCCCGGCCGGCAGGACGGCACGCTTCCAGGGGATGTTCACAGCCGCTCCAGCTGTCGTTCGGCCAGGTCGCGGATGAGCTCCACGGGGATGGCCGCCGAGTCGCCCACCTCGATGTGGACGGCGATGTCACCGCGGTAGGCGACGGCGGACGCCGAGTATTCGTCGGACCACTGGTCGGGGGTCATCACGTAGTACTTGCCGTCGCCGGTGCCGCGGAGCGGATGGCCGTCGTTCCAGGAGTTCAACTCCTCCCGATAGCCCGAGGTATAGGCCGTCGCCCCGAGGTGCTGCCGGAACTGGAGCAGGGAGACCTCGACGAACCGGCCGTCCGGATCGACCCAGGAACGGTGCGCGATCCGGCGGACGCCGTTGCTCAGCAGACCGTTGAGGACGCTCGGCGGATCGGCGAACCGCTCGGCGTACTCCCAGGGCGGCATCCAGCCGTCCCGCATGGTCAGCGCGGCCCCGTCCGAGGTTTTCGCCGGCTTCGGCAGCAGCAGGCGGGTCAGATCGCCGTCCGTCGTGACCCGGCGGTCCTCCGCCGCGGACAGCATCGGACGGGAGCCGGCGCCGGCCGAAGGCGCCGGATAGGCCAGCCCGGGCGCGCTGAGCGCCGGAAGCGGAGCGGGCTCACGGCCGGCCTGGACCGTATAGCCGGCCGCCGTCCCCACGGCCGTGCCCAGGACCGCCGCGACCGCGATGAAGACCGCCGTCGTCCGGCCCGCGGTCCGCCCGCCCGGCGGGGCCGGTCTCCCGGACGGTATGCGGTCCTCCAAGATTTCCACGAACCTTTCCCCCCAAACATCTTTCTGTCTTCGGTGCACGAGATATAGCGGTGTCGGCCGGTCGACGCCACGCGGATTACGCTTCCCGGCATGGCCAAGAAGCTCGTGATCAAGGTGACCGCCGGTGCCGACGCGCCCGAGCGGTGTTCGCAGGCGTTCACCGTCGCCGCCGTCGCCGCCGCCAGCGGGGTGGAGGTGTCCCTGTGGCTGACCGGTGAATCGGCGTGGTTCGCGGTGCCCGGCCGGGCCGCCGAGTTCGAACTGCCGCACGCGGCGCCGCTGCCGGAGCTGCTGGACGCGGTGCTGGCGGCGGGGGGTGTGACGTTGTGCACACAGTGTGCGGCACGGCGTGATATCACCGAGAAGGACGTGCTGGAGGGGGTACGGATCGCGGGGGCGCAGGTCTTCGTACAGGAGGCGATGGGCGACGGGGTCCAGGCCCTCGTCTACTGACCCCCCGCGGGTCCCCGGCCTTGTCGGTCCCCCGGGTCAGAACGGATCGCCGTCGTCGCCGTCGTCCTCGCGGCGGCGGCGCTCGCGCTCGCGTTCGGCGGTGTCGCCGGGGCGGCGCTTGCCGTCGAGTTCGTCCCACCACTCGTCGGACTGGGGGTCCCCGGACGGATCGTCCCACCAGCGGTCGTCGGGACCCCGGCGGTTGGCGATCATCGCCGCGACCGGCGGGATGACCATGGCGACCACGCACATCCCGACGGCGACCGGGACGGACCAGAGGCGCACGACGGCCCAGGCGGACACGAAAAGGACGAGGCATCCGCCCATGAGCAGGAAATAGGCGCGTCGCCGCCGTGCGTACACACCTCAAGGGTACGGCGGACCGGGCCAGCGGGACCGGAACCGTACGGCCGTAAAAGCCGGAGAAGGACCGTGACCGTAGAGGAAAAGGCCGGAGGGCCGCACCCGGATCCAGTGGCGTCCAACCCCTGGGGTACGGCCCTCCGGCACACCGCGCGCCGTGTGGCGTACGGCGCGGGACGGTTCAGACGGCGATGGCGACCTCCGCCAGGCCGCCCTGCTGGGCGACGACGGTACGGTCCGCGGTGCCGCCGGGCACCAGGGCGCGTACGGTCCACGTGCCCTCGGCCGCGTAGAAGCGGAACTGGCCCGTGGCCGAGGTCGGGACCTCGGCGGTGAACTCTCCGGTCGAGTCCAGCAGCCGCACGTAACCGGTGACGGGCTCACCGTCGCGGGTCACCTGCCCCTGGATGGTCGTCTCACCGGGCTTGATCGTCGAGGCGTCGGGCCCTCCGGCCTTGGCTCCACACATACGGCTCTCCTACTGCTTCCTGCTGACGTACGGTCTGTGGCCCGCTGTCACGGGTTACTTGGCGGCGCCGAGCTCGATCGGGACTCCGACGAGGGAGCCGTACTCGGTCCACGAACCGTCGTAGTTCTTGACGTTCTCCACACCGAGCAGCTCGTGCAGGACGAACCAGGTCAGGGCGGAGCGCTCGCCGATACGGCAGTAGGCGATGGTGTCCTTCGCCAGATCGACCTGCTCGTCGGTGTAGAGCGTCTTCAGCTCGTCGTCCGACTTGAAGGTGCCGTCGTCGTTGGCGTTCTTGGACCACGGGATGTTGCGGGCGCTCGGCACGTGGCCGGGGCGCTGCGACTGCTCCTGGGGGAGGTGCGCCGGGGCGAGCAGCTTGCCGCTGAACTCGTCGGGGGAGCGCACGTCGACCAGGTTCTGGGTGCCGATCGCGGCGACGACGTCGTCGCGGAAGGCGCGGATGGCGCTGTTCTGCGCCTTCGCCTTGTACTCGGTGGTCGCGCGCTCGGCCACCTGGGAGCCGTCGACCAGGTCACGGGAGTCCAGCTCCCACTTCTTGCGCCCGCCGTCGAGGAGCTTGACGTCCTCGTGGCCGTAGAGCTTGAAGTACCAGTAGGCGTACGAGGCGAACCAGTTGTTGTTGCCGCCGTAGAGGACGACCGTGGTGTCGTTGGCGATCCCCTTCGCCGACAGGAGGCGCTCGAAGCCGTCCTGGTCGATGAAGTCGCGGCGGACCGGGTCCTGGAGGTCCTTGGTCCAGTCGATCCGGATGGCGTTCCGGATGTGGTTCTTGTCGTACGCCGAGGTGTCCTCGTCGACCTCCACGATCGCGACCTTCGGGTCCTCGATGTGGGCCTCGACCCAGTCGGCGTCTACGAGGACGTCGCTGCGGCTCATGTTCCTTCTCCTCCGGGGCAGTTGCGGCGGTGTGGTGCCAAATGGCCCGGGCATCGCGCTGTGGTGCGGTGGCCGGTCGGTGATCCTGCGGGACTGTGCGGTGCGCTGTGCGGCGTACGTACGGACTGCGTGCGACGAACGACGGACGACGGTCGGTGGGACGGGCGCGGTACGGGGACCGCACAGTCTGCGGTGGCCCTGATCAGCGGTTCGGCGGCCGAAAGGGCCAGGGCGCGGGAGCGGGCTCCCGCTCAGACGGCGCGACAGAGCATGGCGGCGACGCGGCACAGGTCGACTGCCCGCCGCTTCGTGAGGTCCGCCTGTCGCTGCTTCATGCGTCCGATCGTAGGGACGACTCGGCCGGGATGTCACCGGTGTGTCGCATATTGAGACTCGATCGTCCGCTATACGGAATACGATCAGGTAATCCATGGTCGGGAGGGGGTCGCCGGCGTCCCCCGGATGGGGGCTGTCCGCCCGCCGGTCAGGTATGTCTCACCATGCGGCCGGACGGCCGGGATTCTGTAGTGGACGTTCCATACAGCGCCTGTACTGTGGGCGGGATGAAGACCAGGGCGCGGCACGACGCGACGACCACCGGGGCCGCGGTTTCCGGCTCCGCGGCTTCCGGCTCCGCGGCGGATTCCGGGGCGGATTCCGGAGCTCCCGAGGGCCAGGCAATGCCGGGGACGCGGGAGCGGATCATCCGCGCGGCGTCCCTGCTGATGCAGCGGCAGGGGTACGACGCCACGGCGATCAAGCAGATCTCCCAGGAGGCGTCCGCCACCCTCGGCTCCGTCTACCACTTCTTCCCCGGCGGTAAGCAGGAGCTGGCCGTGGCCGCGGTGCGCCGGGGTGACGAGGAGTTCGCCGAGATCCTCCGCGAGATGCTCGACGCCGGGCCCGACCCGGCGACGGCGATCGTGGCGCTCACCCGCAGCCTCGCCGAGGGGCTCCGGGAATCGGACTGGGCCGACGGCTGCCCCGTGGCGGCGACGGCGCTGGGCGCGGCGGGCCGGCTGCCCGACATCCGGGAGGCGGCGAACACGGCGTTCGACCGCTGGCAGGCGCTGGTGGCGGAGAGCCTCAGGTCGGCGGGGGTGCCGGAGGACGAGGTCGAGGACCTCGCCTGCACGGTGATCAGCACACTGGAGGGGGCGGAGTTCGCGGCGCAGGTGGCCCGCGACGACCGCCCGCTGCACGCGGCGGGCAAGCACCTCGCCCGCCTGATCGCCCTCTCCCTGCCCTGACCCCGCACCCGGGGCCGACACTCCCGCGGCGGGCAGGGGCTACCCCACCAGGGAGACGTTCTTGCCCGTGCCCGAGAACTTGAGGCCCTTGTCGGTGGCCGTGACGCGGTCCAGCTTCAGCGGGGTGGGGAGGCCGTCCAGGGTGAGGTCGTAGTCGAGTACGTCCCGGAGCAGGCCGTCGAGACCGGGGACGGGGATACCGCCCGGCAGCGTCTCCGCCGTGAGCCGTACCGTCTTGCCGTCCACCAGCTCGACCGAGCTGTAGACGGTCACCTCCTGGTTCAGCAGATCCCCGAGACCGCCCGTAGCGGGCCGCTTGTCGGAGCCCTTCAGCAGGTCCATCAGGGGTCCGGTGACCTTCACCTGACCCCGCTGCGCCCGTTCGGGGCCCGCGTAGGCGACCGTGGCGCCCTGGGGCGCGGCCCTGCTGAGGTCCTCGTACGTCACCCGGCCCGAGCCGTCCGCCGTGCCCGCGACCGCCGACGAGAAGTTGCTGTCGATCTTCACATCGGCCAGTTCGGCCTTGACCTCGGTGATGTTCACCGGGCGCCCGTCGGCGGTCGCCGAGACACCCTTCAGGCTGACGTCCACGTCGTCCAGCTGCTTCCCCGCGACCTGGGTCAGGAAGGGGAAGCCGTTGATGGAGACATCGGGTGTCCGGGACAGCCCCTGGCTGCTGCGGACCTTGTCCGCGACCTTCGACTCGGCGTAGTTCACGGCGACGCGGTCGGCGGCGACGAACAGGCCGCCGAGGACGACCGCCGTGATCAGGGATATTCGCAGCGCGCGCATGATCCGGTGCCCCCATACCTCGTGATCCGGCTGACACCGGCTGACGATTGACGGCCCCGGCGATCAGGGCCTGTTAGTCATCGACGTACGGCCGGGGGCGATGGTTCCGGCGGGAGAGGTGGTACGGCTCACGCCCCCTCCCGCCCACTCCGTTCAGGCCAGCACGCGGCCCACGAGGTAGACCGCGGGCGCCGCGAGGCTCAGCGGCAGTGCCACCCCGGCCGTGAAGTGCACGAACCGCGACGGGTAGTCGTAGCTGGCGACCCGCAGGCCCACCAGGGCGAGCACCCCGGCCGCGGCGCCCAGCAGCGCGCCCTTCGCCCCGTAGTCGGTCAGTCCGCCCGCGACGGCCCCGGCACCCGCCGCGGCCAGGACCGCGACGACGACCGAGCCCGCGGCGGGCACCGGGAGGGCCCGGCCGACGGTCGCGGCGGCGACCGCGAGCCCGCCGACGACCACCGCGTCCGGCGCGGCGGCCAGATGGCCGGCCGCGAGGATGGTGAGCGCGGCGGACGCGACCGTCGCCATCAGGCCCTGCATCCGCTCGTCCGGCGACGCGTGGCTGCGCAGCTGGAGGACGACGGTGATCAGCACCCAGACGCCGAGCGTGCCAAGGAGCGCGGCGGGCCCGTCGTCCCGGCCCGCGGCCAGCAGGACGGCGTCGGCGGCGAGGCCGCCCGCGAAGGCGAGGGCGATGCCCTGGCGCGCGGGCCACATGCCGTTGAGCCGGAACCAGCCCGCGGCGGTGACGGCCTGAAGCAGCACGAGGGGGACGAGCAGTCCGTACGGGCCGAGGGCCGCGCCACCGGCGAGCAGCAGCCCGAGCCCGGCGGTGAGCCCGGCGGGCTGGATCCCGGGCGGGATGATCGGCGACCGGCCCTCGGCGCGGGCGCGCTGGGCGTCGGTGATCCGGGCGTTCCCGGTGGTGGTGGGCGGGCTGTAGCCGGCCGGGCCGGCGCCGCCGGGACCGGGTCCGGCGGCGGGCGCGGGCGCGGCGCCCGGCGCGGGTGCGCCGGGCGGTGCCGCGGGCGGGAGG
>NZ_JBHYZV010000098.1:0-23420 GCF_042753905.1 Streptomyces sp. NPDC059248
GTTTGTTTTCCTTTTTTGTTTTCGCTCACACCCTGTGGGGGGGTTTATTACCGTTGTGGTCCGGGCGGGGCCGGGCGCCCCGGGGTAAGGGGGGGGCGCCGGGCCCGGAACGTACAGCTCCTAGAAGTCGTCGTCGAAGCCGACCGAGCCCTCCACCGCGACCTGGTAGGCCGACGGGCGGCGCTCGAAGAAGTTCGTCAGCTCCTGGACGCCCTGGAGCTCCATGAAGGAGAACGGGTTCTCCGAGCCGTACACCGGGGCGAAGCCGAGGCGGACCAGACGCTGGTCGGCGACGCACTGGAGGTACTCGCGCATCGACTCGGTGTTCATACCCGGCAGGCCGTCGCCGCACAGGTCCTGGCCGAACTGGAGCTCGGCCTCGACGGCCTCCTTCAGCATGTCCGTGACCTGCTGCCGCAGCTCGTCGTCGAACAGCTCCGGCTCCTCCTTGCGGACCGTGTCGACGACCTCGAACGCGAAGTTCATATGCATGGTCTCGTCACGGAACACCCAGTTGGTGCCGGTGGCCAGGCCGTGCAGCAGGCCGCGGGAGCGGAACCAGTAGACGTAGGCGAAGGCACCGTAGAAGAAGAGGCCCTCGATACAGGCGGCGAAGCAGATCAGATTGAGCAGGAAGCGGCGGCGGTCGGCCTTCGTGTCCAGCTGGTCCAGCTTCTCGACCTGGTCCATCCAGCGGAAGCAGAACTGGGCCTTCTCGCGGATGGACGGGATGTTCTCGACCGCCGCGAAGGCCGCCGTACGGTCCTCCGGGTCGGGGAGGTAGGTGTCCAGCAGCGTCAGATAGAACTGGACGTGCACCGCCTCCTCGAAGAGCTGACGGCTCAGATACAGCCGCGCCTCCGGGGAGTTGATGTGCTTGTAGAGCGTCAGGACCAGGTTGTTGGCGACGATGGAGTCACCGGTGGCGAAGAAGGCCACCAGACGGCCGATCAGATGCTGCTCACCGGGGGTGAGCTTGGCCAGGTCGGTGACGTCGGAGTGGAGGTCGACCTCCTCCACGGTCCAGGTGTTCTTGATCGCGTCGCGGTACCGCTCGTAGAAGTCGGGGTACCGCATCGGCCGCAGGGTCAGTTCGAAGCCCGGGTCCAGCAGGTTCTGGGTGCGGGTGGTGGCGGTGGAATCGGACATTACTGGCAGGCCTCGCAGGACTCGGGGTTCTCCAGGGAGCAGGCGACGGCCTCTTCGGGCGTGGCCTGCGCCGGTACGGGTACGGGTACGGGGGCGGAGGCGGCGGCGGTCGTGCCGGATGCCGCGCGGGCGATCCGGGTCGCGGGCCGGGACCGCAGGTAGTAGGTGGTCTTCAGGCCCTGCCTCCACGCGTACGCGTACATCGAGCTGAGCTTGCCGATGGTCGGCGTCTCCAGGAACAGGTTCAGCGACTGCGACTGGTCGAGATAGGGCGTACGGGCCGCCGCCATGTCGATCAGGCCCCGCTGCGGGATCTCCCACGCCGTCCGGTACAGCTCACGGACGTCGGCCGGGACCCAGGAGAAGCCCTGGACCGAGCCGTTGGCGTCGCGGAGCGCCTCCCGGGTCTGCGCGTCCCACACGCCCAGCTTCTTCAGCTCCGCCACCAGGTACGAGTTCACCTGGAGGAACTCACCGGAGAGCGTCTCGCGCTTGAACAGGTTGGAGACCTGCGGCTCGATGCACTCGTACACGCCCGCGATGGAGGCGATCGTCGCGGTCGGCGCGATGGCGAGCAGCAGGGAGTTGCGCATCCCGGTACGGGCGACGCGCTCGCGCAGCGCCTCCCAGCGCTCCGGCCAGTGCGGTGTGACGCCGTAGTGGTCGGGGTGGAGCACTCCGCGCGCGGTCCGGGTCTTCTCCCAGGCCGGGAAGGTGCCGTGGCGCTCGGCGAGCCCGGCGGACGCCTCGTAGGCGGCCAGCATGATCCGCTCGGCGATCCGGGTCGACAGCGCCTTCGCCTCCGGGGAGTCGAAGGGCAGCCGGAGCTGGAAGAAGACGTCCTGGAGGCCCATGGCGCCCAGGCCGACCGGACGCCAGCGGGCGTTGGAGCGGCCCGCCTGCTCGGTCGGGTAGAAGTTGATGTCGACGACGCGGTCGAGGAACGTGACGGCGGTACGGACGGTCTCGTCCAGCCGCTCCCAGTCGATGTCGCCGCCGACGACGAAGGCGCCCAGGTTGACCGAGCCCAGATTGCAGACAGCGGTCTCGCCGTCGTCCGTGACCTCCAGGATCTCGGTGCACAGATTCGACGAGTGGACCGTGTGGCCCTTCTCGGCGGTCTGGTTGGCGGTGCGGTTCGCGGCGTCCTTGAAGGTCATCCAGCCGTTGCCGGTCTGCGCGAGGGTCCGCATCATCCGCCCGTACAGCTCCCGGGCGGGCATCGTCTTACGGGCCAGGCCCTTCGCCTCGGCGGCCCGGTACGCGGCGTCGAACTCGTCGCCCCACAGGTCGACCAGCTCGGGGGTGTCCGCGGGCGAGAACAGGGACCACTCGGTGTCCGCGTCGACCCGGCGCATGAACTCGTCCGGGATCCAGTGCGCGAGGTTGAGGTTGTGGGTCCTGCGGGCGTCCTCGCCGGTGTTGTCGCGCAGCTCCAGGAACTCCTCGATGTCCGCGTGCCAGGTCTCCAGATAGACGGCGGCGGCACCCTTGCGCCGGCCGCCCTGGTTGACGGCCGCGACGGAGGCGTCGAGGGTCTTCAGGAACGGGACGATGCCGTTGGAGTGGCCGTTCGTCCCCCGGATGAGGGAGCCCCGGGCCCGGATCCGGGAGTACGAGAGCCCGATACCGCCCGCGTGCTTCGAGAGCCGGGCGACCTGGTGGTAGCGGTCGTAGATGGAGTCCAGCTCGTCCAGCGGCGAGTCCAGCAGATAGCAGGACGACATCTGGGGGTGCCGGGTGCCCGAGTTGAAGAGCGTCGGCGACGACGGCAGGTAGTCGAGCCGGCTCATCAGCCCGTACAGGGCCACGACCTCGTCCAGGGCGCGGACCGAATCGTCCTCGGCGAGACCGGAGGCGACCCGGAGCATGAAGTGCTGCGGGGTCTCCACGACCTTCCGGGTGATCGGGTGGCGCAGCAGATAGCGGCTGTAGAGGGTCCGCAGGCCGAAGTAGCCGAACCGGTCGTCGCCCGCCGGGTCGATCACGGCGTCGAGCCGCTCGGCGTGCAGGGCGACGAAGGCGGCCGTACGGTCCGCGATCAGGCCCTCCGTGTGGCCCACCCGGACCGAGGCGGAGAAGGAGACCGCGCCCTGGCTCTCGGCCTCGGCGGCGATCGTCCTGGTCAGCAGCCGGGCGGCGAGCCGGGAGTACGCGGGGTCGTCGGAGATCAGGCCCGCGGCGGCGTCGGTGGCGAGCTGATGGAGTTCCGCCACGTCCGACCCGGGGTGCCGGCCGCGGAGCGCGGCGGCGGCGACCCTGCCGGGGTCGGTGTCCGGCAGATCGGCGGTGAGGTCGGTCAGGGTCCGCAGAAGCGCGGTCCCCGGGCCGTCCTCGGGCTTGTTCGCCACCGCAGTGGTGATGCCCGAAACCGGATCGGCAGGCGCGATGGTCACGTGGTGCTCTCCCTCGCTCGGCTCACGGACCGCGATGGCGGGGAGTTCGGCGGGCAGGCCGGGGCGGACCGCGCCCGTGGGCGGGCAGCACGCAACGGCGTCCACCGGCCCAACCACGAGGCCCGGACGTCTCGGCACCGGGTCGGACGACGCGGTGCGCTGTCGGCAGACGGCCGGACTTACTCGCGGTGTGACAAAGCACGCCGAAGATCACCGTTGCGGGACAGTTCCGGATTCGCACCGGATTCCTCTGCGACGACAGCGAGACGAGCATACATGTGGGGGCACCCCGAAGATGTTGCCCCCACATGTTGTGTCGCGTCCCTCACTCGCGAGCCACGGTTCCCCTGCGGGGGCGGTGCGGTGAAGGCCGTTTCCCCCTGCGGGGCGGGGCCGGGTGAAGGTGTTCAGGGGCGCTGGGGGTCCCCCCATCGCCGAAGGCATAGGGGGCGGAACCGCGCGACAAGCCCACGATGGCGTGAGGTCGAGTACGGTCGTCATCGGGCTGGGCGGGACGCGGATTCCGTGGCGGTGCGCTGAGGTGGAAGCCTCCACCCGACCGCCCCCGCAGGGGCGCGGCGCCCGGACATGCCTTCGCCGGGGCGGCCCCGTGGATGTGGGGCCGCCCCGGCGAAAAGAAGCTCGGGGCCGGCGGCCCCGAAAAGGTGGCGTCAGTCCTGGGGGCGGCGGAGGCGGGCCACGAACTTGTAGCGGTCGCCGCGGTACACCGAGCGGACCCACTCCACGGGCTCGCCCCGCGCGTCCAGCGAGTGGCGTGAGAGCATCAGCATCGGCAGGCCGACATCCGTCCCCAGCAGCCCCGCCTCGCGCGGTGTGGCCAGGGACGTCTCGATGGTCTCCTCGGCCTCCGCGAGGTGGACGTCGTACACCTCGGCGAGCGCCGTGTAGAGGGATGTGTACTTGACGAGGCTGCGGCGCAGCGCCGGGAAGCGCTTCGCGGACAGATGCGTCGTCTCGATGGCCATCGGCTCACCGCTGGCCAGCCGCAGCCGCTCGATCCGCAGGACCCGCCCGCCGGTGGAGATGTCGAGCAGCCCGGCGAGGGTGTCGTCGGCGGTGACGTAACCGATGTCGAGGAGCTGGGAGGTGGGTTCGAGACCCTGGGCCTTCATGTCCTCGGTGTACGAGGTCAATTGCAGGGCCTGGGAGACCTTGGGCTTGGCGACGAAGGTGCCCTTGCCCTGGATCCGTTCGAGCCGGCCCTCGACGACCAGCTCCTGGAGCGCCTGGCGCACGGTGGTGCGCGAGGTGTCGAACTCGGCGGCCAGGGTGCGTTCCGGCGGTACGGGCGTACCCGGCGGAAGGGTCTCCGTCATCTCCAGCAGATGCCGCTTCAGGCGGTAGTACTTCGGCACGCGCGCGGTCCGGGTCGCCGGTGTCCCCGCCTCGGTCTCCGTACCCACCCCGTCCGTCGTCATGGCCCGCCTTCCCGTTCCCGACTGCTGCGCTGCCGTCACCGGCTCCTCCGTCTGTAGCGGATCACATCGTGGCACGGGCCGGTCCCGGGGAGTGACCCTCTCCCTCCTGGTTTCTGTCTCCAGGTGGACACCACTGCTTCTTATACACCGAGGGGACTAGGGTTGGTCTAGTCCAAGCGGGGGCCTCAAGCCTGCCCGGATCATGCCCAGATGTCGGTCCGATAACGGACTGGACAGGCGGGTTTATCGAGCCTTGACAGCCTGAAAGGTCTAGGCCAAGCTCCCGGTACTGGTCTAAACCATTAAAGACCAGGTCCCAGCCCCAGGCAGTACTTTTCACGTATCGCTTCGTGGTGGGCGGGGGTGGCAGGCTCCCTTAGGAGGATGGCGTGAAGCGCAAGCTCATCGCGGCTATCGGTGTCGCGGGCATGTTGATCAGTGTTGCCGCGTGTGGCTCGGACGACAAGGACGAGAAGCCCAAGACGGGTGCTGGGGGGAAGACCGACTTCAAGGGTCAGACCCTCACCTTCTGGGCGATGGACGGCTCGACGCCGGACGCCTGGCTCGCGGACCTCACCAAGGAGTTCGAGGCCAAGACCGGTGCCACGCTCAAGTACGAGAAGCAGGCGTGGAACGGTATTCAGCAGAAGCTGACGACCGCCCTCTCCGAGGACAGCCCGCCCGACGTCTTCGAGATCGGCAACACCCAGACCCCCGCCTACGCCAAGACCGGCGGTCTGGCCGAGCTGGGCGACATCAAGCAGGCCATCGGCGCCGACTGGACCGAGAACCTGAACAAGGCTTCGGTCTTCGAGGGCAAGCAGTACGCCGCGCCGTGGTACTTCGCCAACCGCGTCGTCGTCTACAACAAGAAGGTCTTCGCGGAGGCCGGCATCACCGCGCCGCCGAAGACCCGCGCCGAGTTCTACGCCGCGCTCGACAAGCTCAAGGCGAAGGGCAAGGAGCCCATCTACCTGCCCGGCCAGAACTGGTACCACTTCGTCGGTCTGGTGATCGGCCAGGGCGGCGAGCTGGTCAAGAAGGACGGCGACAAGTGGGTCTCCAACCTGGAGGACCCGAAGGTCGTCGCCGCGGCCGAGGAATACAAGAAGATGCAGGCGTACTCCAAGGCGCCCAAGGACAAGGACGAGGCCACCCCGCAGCAGGCCGACGTCTTCGCCAAGGGCAACGTCGGTGCCTTCATCGGCATGGGCTGGGAGGGCGCCACCGCCATCAAGGCGAACCCGGCCATCGAGAAGGACCTCGGCTACTTCACCATCCCCGGTGAGACCGCGGACAAGCCCGAGGGCGTCTTCCTCGGCGGTTCCAACGTCGCCGTCGCGCAGAACAGCAAGAACAAGGAGCTCGCCAAGGAGTTCCTGAAGCTGCTGCTCTCCGACAAGTACGAGGGCGGCCTCGCCAAGGCCAGCGGTGTCATCCCGAACAAGGAGTCCCTGAACTCCAACCTGACGGGCAACCCGGTCGCCGAGGCCGCCGCCCCGTCCGCGAAGTTCGGTGGCACGACCCCGCTGATCGCCGAGTGGGCAGCCGTCGAGAACGAGCCCAACCCGATCAAGACCTACCTCACCGCCGTGGTGAGCGGTAAGTCGCCGGCGGACGCCGCCAAGCAGGTCGAGGGCGAGTTCAACAAGCGCCTGGCACAGAAGCAGTAACCGAATCCGGCGGCCGGGGCGGGGGTCTCAGGCCCCCTCCCCGGCCGCCGACTGCTGTCCCCCAAGCGCCTAGGAAGAGATGGCGAGCATGACCGTGCAGACCGAACGGGCGCCGTCCGGCCCCGCGGAGGTACCCACCCCTCCGGTCAAGGGCAAGGGCAGGCCCTCAGCACCGCGTAAAGCGGGCTCTTTCGTTCCTTATCTGCTGCTGCTTCCCGCGGTGGCCGCCACCCTGGTCTTCCTGGGCTGGCCCCTGGTGAACAACGCGATCCTGTCGTTCCAGAACCTCAATATGAGACAGCTGATCCAGCGTCTCACCGAGTGGAACGGCATCGACAACTACCGGGAGATCCTTACCGGCGAGGACTTCTGGCGGGTCACGGGACGCTCGATCGCCTTCACCGGCGTCAACGTCCTGCTGATCATGGTCCTGGGTACGCTCGTCGGTCTGCTGCTCGCCCGCCTCGGCAAGAAGATGCGCTTCGCCCTGATGATCGGGCTCGTGCTCGCCTGGGCCATGCCGGTCGTCGCCTCCACCACCGTCTACCAGTGGCTCTTCGCCCAGCGGTTCGGTGTCGTCAACTGGGTCCTGGTCCAGCTCGGCTTCGAGGGCATGGCCGACCACAACTGGTTCGGCACCCAGATGTCGACCTTCTTCGTGATCACCCTGCTGATCGTCTGGCAGTCGATCCCCTTCGTCGCCCTGGCCCTCTACGCGGCGACGACCACCATCCCGAAGGAGCTGTACGAGGCCGCCGCGCTGGACGGCGCCAACGCCTGGCGCAGCTTCACCTCGGTGACCATGCCGTTCCTGCGGCCCTTCCTCTACGCCACCACCTTCCTGGAAGTCATCTGGGTGTTCAAGGCCCTGGTCCAGGTGCTCACGATCAACCGCGGTGGTCCCGACCGGCTCACCGAGATCCTCCCGGTGTACGCCTACATCGAGGGCATGGGCAACCAGCACTACGGCATGGGCGCGGCCATCGCGATGCTCACCATCGTGATCATGCTGCTGCTGACGGCCTACTACCTCCGGATCGTGCTCAAGCAAGAGGAGGACGTGCGATGAAGCGCTCCTTGTTCGGCCGTTTCTGGCCCAATGCCACCGCCGTGCTCCTGGTCGCCTTCTTCGCCTTCCCCGTCTACTGGATGTTCGCCACGGCGTTCAAGAAGACGACGGACATCGTCGCCGACACCCCGGTGTGGATTCCGCTGGATCCGACGATGAAGCACTTCGAGTCGGCGCTCGACGCGGAGAACTTCTGGACCTTCGTCGCCAACTCGTTCACCGTCACGCTGCTCGCGGTGATCTTCTCCCTGATCATCGCCCTCGCGGCCTCCTTCGCCCTGGCCCGGATGAAGTTCAAGGGCCGGCGCGGCTTCATCATCGGCTTCATGATCGCCCAGATGGCGCCCTGGGAAGTGATGGTCATCGCCATCTACTTCATCGTCCGCGACGCCGACATGCTCAACAGCCTGGTGCCGCTGACGATCTTCTACATGGTGATGATCCTCCCCTTCACGCTCCTCACGCTCCGCGGCTTCGTCGCCGCCGTGCCCAAGGAGCTGGAAGAGGCCGCCATGGTCGACGGCTGCACCCGCCGCCAGGCGTTCCTGAAGGTGATCTTCCCGCTGCTCGCCCCCGGTCTGATGTCGACCTCGATGTTCGGCTTCATCACCGCGTGGAACGAGTTCCCGATGGTGCTGGTGCTCAACAAGCAGGTCGAGTACCAGACCCTGCCCCTGTGGCTCTCCGGATTCCAGTCCGTCTTCGGCAACGACTGGGGTGCCACCATGGCGGCGTCCTCCCTCTTCGCCATTCCGGTGCTGCTGCTCTTCCTCTACCTCCAGCGCGGAGCGGTCGGAGGGCTCTCCGACGGCGCGGTGAAGGGATAACCCTCGGTGACCTCCATGACCAACGACCTGCGGGCCACCGACCGGCTCAGCCGGGACGCGCTCGCCGTCCTCCAGCCCGGCTTCGAGGGCACGACCGCACCCGACTGGCTGCTGCGGCAGATCGCCGACGGCCTGAGCGCGGTCGGCCTCTTCGGCCGCAACATCACCACCCCCGAGCAGCTCACGGCGCTCAACGCCCAGCTGCGCGCCGAACGGGACGACCTCCTCGTCGCCATCGACGAGGAGAGCGGAGACGTCACCCGGCTGGAGGTCGTCGAGGGCTCGTCCTTCCCCGGCAACTACGCCCTCGGCACGGTCGACGACCCCCGGCTCACCGAGGACGTCGCCCATGAGCTGGGCCGCAGGCTCGCCGCCTGCGGCGTCGACCTCAACTGGGCGCCGTCCGCCGACGTCAACGCCAACCCGGACAACCCCGTCATCGGCGTCCGGTCCTTCGGCGCCGACGCGGGGCTCACCGCCCGGCACACGGTCGCGTACGTCCACGGCCTCCAGGCCGCCGGTGTCGCCGCCTGTGTGAAGCACTTCCCCGGCCACGGGGACACCAATGTCGACTCCCACCACGCGATGCCCCGTATCGACGTGGGACTCGAAACCCTCCACGCCCGGGACCTGCTGCCGTTCCGCGAGGCCATCGCGGCCGGTACCAAGGCGGTGATGAGCGCGCACATCCTGCTGCCCGTGCTCGACGCCGACCGCCCGGCGACCCTCAGCCCCCGGATCCTCACCGGACTCCTCCGCGAGGAGCTCGGCTTCGACGGGCTGATCGTCACCGACGGCATGGAGATGCAGGCGATCTCGGCGGTCTACGGGATCGAACGCGGCTCCGTCCTCGCGCTCGCCGCGGGCGCCGACGCGATCTGCGTCGGCGGCGGACTCGCCGACGAGCTGACCGTTCTGCGACTGCGCGACGCCATCGTCGCCGCCGTCCGGGACGGCGATCTGCCCGAGGAGCGGCTGGCCGACGCGGCGGCGCGGGTACGCGCCCTCGCCGACTGGACGCGCCGGGCACGGGGGGCCGACGCGGAGCCGGGCGCGGAAACGCAGGAGGGGACCGCGCCCGGCGTCCGCGGCGGCACCGGCCGGGACCTGGCCGACATCGGCCTGGTCGCCGCCCGGCGAGCCGTCCTCGTCACCCCCGGTGAGCAGCCGTACGAGCCGGTCACCGAGCCGCCGTACGTCGCCACGTTCTCGCCCGAGGCGAATATCGCCGTCGGTGACGAGACCCCGTGGGGCGTCGCCGGAGAGCTGACCGCGATGGTGCCGGGCACGCTCTCGGCCACGTACACCGATGTCGCCGTCGACGCGGCCGACGCCCTCGCCGGTGAGGTGCTGGCGGCGGCGGAGGACCGTAGGATCGTCGCAGTGGTACGCGATGTCCACCGCCACCCCTGGATGGCGACGGCCCTCGACGCGGTACTCGCCGCCCGGCCCGACACGGTCGTGGTGGAGATGGGCGTCAACCGGGCCGAGCCGAAGGGCGCGCTGCACATCGCCACCCACGGCGCCGCCCGCGTCTGCGGACGGGCCGCCGCTGAGGTCGTCACCGGCGCGGTGAGCGCGGGGGACTGACACCAGCGGACCGTGTGCTGTGCCGGGGGGCCACCGGCGGCGAGAGCCGCCGGTGGCCCCTTCGGCACCCGGACGCCTGCTGGAGGCAACGGAGATGGCTGCGACGGATTCCGCGGACCGCCATGACCAGCACGAGCACCGGGAGCGGCCCGGGCGCATCATGGCCGCCGAGACGGCGGAACAGCCCGCCGTCCTGCGGCGCGTCCTCGACGAGGGGGCGCCGCGCATCCGGGAGACCGCGGCGGCGATCGCGGCCCGCGCGCCCCGCTTCGTCCTGCTCACCGCGCGCGGCACCTCCGACAACGCGGCGCTCTACGCCAAATACCTGCTGGAGATCGAGCTGGGGCTGCCGTGCGGGCTCACCTCCATGTCCACCACGACGGCGTACGGGGCCAGGCCCGATCTGCGGGACGTCCTGGTGATCACCGTCAGCCAGTCCGGCGGATCGCCCGACCTGGTGGCCTCCACCCGGGCCGCCCGGGAGGCCGGCGCGGTGACGCTGGCCGTCACCAACAACCCCGACTCACCGCTGGCCGCCGTCTCCGAGTTCCATATCGACGTCCTCGCGGGCCCCGAGAAGGCGCTGCCCGCGACCAAGACGTACACCGCGTCCCTGCTCGCGCTCTACCTCCTGGTGGCGGGGCTGCGGGGCGCCGACGGGGCGCCCGCCGCCGCGCTCCCCGGCCTCGCGGAGCGGATCCTCGCCCGGGGCGACGAGGTACGGCAGCTGGCGTCCCGCTACCGCTTCGCCGAGCGGATGGTGATCACATCCCGGGGGTACGGGTACCCCACCGCGAAGGAAGCGGCGCTCAAGCTCATGGAGACCAGCTACATCCCGGCGCTCTCCTACTCCGGCGCGGATCTGCTGCACGGGCCGCTGGCCATGGTCGACAACATCTCCCCGGTGATCGCGGTCGTCACGGACGGCAAGGGCGGCGAGGCGCTCCAGCCCGTCCTCGACCGGCTCCGGGGCCGGGGCGCCGACCTCGTGGTCGTGGGGCCCGCGCGGCAGGTGGCGGCCGCGTCGGCCGGGTTCGTCCTGCCGACGGACGGACTCCCGGAGAACCTCCAGCCGGTGCTGGAGATCCTCCCGCTCCAGCTCCTCGCCTACGAGGTGACCCTGGCCCGCGGCCAGGACCCCGACGCGCCGCGGGCTCTCGCCAAGGTCACCGAAACGAGCTGACCCCGCCCCGCCGGATTCCGTGGAGCTCCCGACCGTAGTCGTCCGGCCGCGCGCCGCATGTGGCTTGTCGCGCAGTTCCCCGCGCCCCTGGATACCCGACGTACCGTCCTGCGGAAGGTGGAGGCTTTTAGGGGCGCGAGGAACTGCGCGAACAACCCCTATGGTCTGTGGTCGGCGGACGGCCGTCGGGAGCTTCACGGGGGCCGGGGCCGAAGGCCCGAGGAGGGGGCCGTCGGGGGCCGCGGCACGGGGGTGAAAAACCCGCGGGCCGCGGCGCCTGGCGGGACCCTCAACCCGCCCGGCACCGCAGCCCGGAGTGCTCCGGCCGGGCAGGTGTGCGGGCCCGCGCGGCCGATCGGGAGGGGCGCGTCGCAGTCAGGGCAGAGAGCACGCGTCCCTCATCCGCCCACCTGTGCGGGGAGGGCGGAAGTTCTCGATGGCTTCATTGTGGACTAGACCATTCATGGATGTCCATGCGTCGGCGCCGACCAGTTCGAAGTCTCATGCGGGCTCTCATCTTCCTCATCGACCGCGGGTACGCTCGCACCTGTGCCCTCCATGAACGACCTCGTACGCCAGCACACCGACCTCGGCGACTCGGATCTCGAGTGGTTCCATCTGCTGGTCTCGGAGTGGCAGCTGCTCTCCGACCTGTCCTTCGCCGATCTCGTCCTGTGGGTTCCCACCCGCGACGGGACGCGCTATGTCTCCGTCGCCCAGATGCGCCCCAATACCGGCCCCACGTCCTACCAGGACGACATGGTCGGCCATCTCGTCCCCCGGGGCCGCCGCCCGCTGCTGGACGCCGCC
This sequence comes from Streptomyces sp. NPDC059248, assembly GCF_042753905.1. NCBI lineage: Bacteria > Bacillati > Actinomycetota > Actinomycetes > Kitasatosporales > Streptomycetaceae > Streptomyces > Streptomyces sp. NPDC059248. Next base: position 12,137 of record NZ_JBHYZV010000098.1, read on the forward strand.
CTCGACGAGGGGCGGATCGTGCGCGAGGGCGACCCCGAGTGGCGGGAGGAGGTTCCCGTACGCGTCGAGTCGATTCCGGTACGGCGCGAGGGCCGGGTCCTCGGCGTGATCGCCCGTAACACCAATCTGCTGACCGTCCGCACCCCGTCACGGCTGGAGCTGACCTATCTCCAGTCGGCGTCCGACCTGGCCCAGATGATCGCCGCCGGGGCCTTCCCGTTCCCGGGCCAGCAGGTCGACATGGACGCGTCCCCGCGGGCCGGCGACGGGCTGATCCGGCTGGACGCCGACGGTGTGGTGCAGTACGCCAGCCCCAACGCGCTCTCCGCCTACCACCGGCTCGGCCTCGCGTCCGACCTCGTCGGACACCATCTGGGCCAGGTCACCGCCGAGCTCGCGCCCTCCCGGGGGCCGGTGGACGAGGCGCTGGTCAAGCTGGCCAGCGGCTACGCGCCCCGGGAGACGGAGGTCGAGGGCAACGGCGGGGTGATCCAGCTGCGGACGATTCCGCTACGGCCCAAGGGCACCCGGATCGGGTCCCTGGTGCTGCTGCGGGACGTCACCGAACTGCGGCGGCGCGAACGCGAGTTGATCACCAAGGACGCCACCATCCGGGAGATCCACCACCGGGTGAAGAACAACCTCCAGACCGTCGCCGCGCTGCTGCGGCTCCAGGCCCGCCGGATGGACTCGGTCCGCGGCCGGGAGGCGCTCGACGAGGCCGTACGGCGGGTCGGGTCGATCGCCATCGTCCACGAGACCCTCTCCCAGAACCTCGACGAGCGCGTGGAGTTCGACGAGATCGCCGACCGGGTCATCGCGATGGTGGCGGAGATCTCGCCGGGCAAGGTCGACTGCCGTCGCACCGGCCGGTTCGGGATCCTCGACGCCGAGGTCGCCACCCCGCTCTCCATGGTCCTGACCGAGATCATCCAGAACGCCCTGGAGCACGCCTTCCCGGCGGGGGAGCGGGGCTCGGTCGAGGTATCCGCCGTCCGGGGACCCCAGCGGCCCGACAGCCGGCTGCTGATCACCGTCCAGGACGACGGCGCCGGCCTGCCCGAGGGCTTCGACGCGGCGACGGCGGGCAACCTCGGTCTCCAGATCGTCCGGACCCTGGTCGAGGGCGAGCTGGGCGGCACCTTCGACATGCTGCCCGTCCCGGACGGCCGCGGTACCCGCGTGGTCCTCGACATCCCGGTCGAGACACAGAAGTAGGCGGTGCCCGGCGGGGCTCACAAGCCCCGCCGGGCGATCCCGGGCGCCCCGGGCCGGAGGCCGAACGGCAGCGAGCCCCGGAAGCCGATGACTTCCGGGGCTCGAACGCTGTGGATTGTGCTGCTGCGCGCTGCGGCTCGGTGGCGGTGAGTGCGTACGCTGCGTACGCGCCGCCGGTCGCCTTAGGCGTATCGCGGGGGCGATCAGGCGCTGGCGTTACGCGCCCGGTTGCGAGCGGCACGGCGCTTCATCGCGCGGCGCTCGTCCTCGCTCAGGCCACCCCAGACGCCGGAGTCCTGGCCGGACTCGAGCGCCCACTGCAGACACTGCTCCATGACGGGGCAGCGACGGCAGACGGCCTTGGCTTCCTCGATCTGCAGCAGCGCAGGACCGGTGTTGCCGATGGGGAAGAAGAGCTCGGGGTCTTCCTCGCGGCAAACGGCGTTGTGACGCCAGTCCATGGCTGCTACCTCTCCTTGTGTGACATGCAGATTGCTTGTGAATGTGAACGCTTTCACGAATCCCCCCGCAACGGAAGGGCCGACCGCCAACGTCACATTGGCGTGGTCCAGGTGTTTGAGGAGGGGTTCCGGCGATCTGCGGGGCCGAAGTTCAGCGGGCCGTCCCGATCGCCATGAAGAGACTCGCAAACCTCGGCGACGGATACAACCCCTTCTGGAAAGTTTTTTTTGATTCCTCGGTGTCGACTAGGTCACAGCCGTACTTCCATGGGGTGGATACTGGTCCGTACGTTCGAGATGAAGGCGGTACGGCCCTTCCACTCACACAATCACACGCAGTGCACGGCGTACGCCTGTGAACGTCACGCTCGTCCGCAGTCCGAGATGGTCACCGTCCATCTGAAAGGGGAGCGGGACCTTTGAATTCAAGGTGAAGTCATCCATGTCGTGCACCGTCACCGCGTGCTTGCCGTGCGGACCGCGTTCGGGTGTCGAACGCAGGAGCTGGGTCGCGTAACGGGCGACGGCCGGGGTCGAGAGCCGGGAGAGTCCGAGCAGGTCGAGACCGGTGTCGAAGGACGCGTCCGGAGAGGCGTATATCGGGCGATTGCCCAGGTAGGTCCATGGAGAGGTGTTCGCGACTATCGCCACCACGAGATCGGTGACCGGGTCGGTACCGGGGCGTTCGAGGGCGATCGTGCCATGGTGCCGGTGGGGGTACTGGAGGAACTGGCGCACGACCTGCCGGACGTAAAGGGGATGAGTCGAACGCTTTCCGAGTTCCCGCTGCTGTTCGACCCGGCCGATCACACTGGCGTCGAATCCGTAACCCGCGCAGAACGTGAACCAGCGTCCTGGAACTCCCTCGTCCGGGGTGTCCGGAGTACCCGCCGCGAGACCGAGGCCGATGGTCCGCTCGCTCCGTGAGGCGAGGGCGTCCAGAATCGCGCCGGTCGCCTCGACGGCGTCGTTCGGCAGCCCGAGCGCGCGGGCGAAGACATTCGTCGATCCGCCGGGGACGACGGCGAGCCGCGGCAGCCGCTCCGGATCGGGGCCCGTGTGGAGCAGTCCGTTGACGACCTCGTTGACGGTGCCGTCGCCGCCGAGCGCCACGACCAGATCGATCTCGCCCGAATCGGCCGCCCGGCGGGCCAGGTCGCGGCCGTGGCCGCGGTACTCGGTCGTCACGGCCTCCAGCTTCATCTCGGAGGCGAGGGCGTGGATCAGTACGTCCCGGGTGCGGGCACTGGTGGTGGTTGCTGCCGGGTTGACCACGAGAAGTGCGCGCATGAGGTGCAGCGTACCCAGCCCGCGCCGACGGTGGTAACGGCGGCCCCGGCGGCCGGCCGCCGGGGACGAGGCGGGGAGGCGGGGTCCGGTGGCGGAGCCGTACGGACTACCCTGCTGGGGTGAGTGCCGACCCGACCCCCCGCCCCAGCCGTCTGACCGCCGCCGCCGCGGTGTCCGGTATCGAGGGCGCCGCGCTGGTCGGATACGGCCTCTATCTGCTGGTGATGGGTCTGCTGGGACGCCCGGACAATCCGACCCAGGCGGAGATGGGCGGACTGACCCTGATCGCCCTCGGTGCCTTCCCGCTGGTCGCGGCCCGCGGACTGCTGCTCCGCCGCTCCTGGGCCCGGGGCCCGGCGCTGATCACGCATCTGATGGCGCTGATCCCGGCCTGGTCGATGCTGCGGTCGCCGTCGTCGGCGCTGATCCCGGTGGGTATCGCGGTGGGCGTGGTCGCCGTCTCGGGTCTGGTCCTGCTGGTCAGCTCGGAGACCACCCGGGCCCTGGGCATCAAGCCCCCCAGCGGCGACTGAGCCGTACGGCCGCGCCTCGCCGGGCTTCCCGGCGGTCCGCGTCCCGGTAGGGCCGGGACGCGGCCGGAGCCGTATCTCCTCCTCGTCTACTCCTCGACGAGGAGCTTGTCGCGGAGCTGGGCGAGCGTTCTGGCCAGCAGCCGGGACACATGCATCTGGGAGATGCCGACCTCCTGCGCGATCTGCGACTGGGTCATGTTGCCGAAGAACCTCAGCAGCAGGATCCGCTTCTCGCGCGGCGGGAGGTCCTCCAGCAGCGGCTTCAGGGACTCGCGGTACTCGACGCCCTCCAGGGCCTCGTCCTCCGCGCCGAGGGTGTCGGCGACCGCGGGCGACTCGTCGTCGGTGTCGGGGACGTCGAGGGAGAGGGTGGAGTACGCGTTCGCCGACTCCAGCCCTTCGAGGACCTCCTCCTCCGAGATACCGAGCCGCTCGGCCAGCTCGTGGACCGTGGGGGAGCGGCCGTGCAGCTGGGACAGCTCCGCCGTCGCCGTCGTCAGGGAGAGCCGCAGCTCCTGCAGACGGCGCGGGACGCGGACGGCCCAGCCCTTGTCGCGGAAATGGCGCTTGATCTCGCCCACGACCGTCGGGGTGGCATAGGTGGAGAACTCCACCCCCCGCTCCGGGTCGAACCGGTCCACGGACTTGATCAGACCGATGGTCGCGACCTGGGTGAGGTCGTCCAGCGGCTCGCCGCGGTTGCGGAACCGCCGCGCCAGATGCTCCACCAGCGGCAGATGCATCCGGACCAGCTGATTGCGCAGCTCCGCACGCTCCGGGGAGCCGTCCGGCAGCTTCCGCAGCTCCACGAACATCGCCTTGGCGCCGCCGCGGTCGGGAGTCCCCTGCCGGCCCGCCGCGGCACCGTTCCTGTTCTCGGCCGCTTCGGTCGCTTCGGTCGCCTCTGGTGTCCCGGCATCGACGGCCTCGTCACCCGCGGGCGCCGGCGGCCCCGGGGCGCTCCCGTTCCCGGGGGTCCCGGGGGTCCCAGGGGTCCCGGAGGGTCCGGCGGTTTCAGCGGCTCCGGTGGCTTCAGCGGGCTCGGCGCCGGAGGTCCGGGCGCCCTCGTGCGCGGTCGCGGTCGCCGTCGCCGCGCCGGGGGCCGCCGCGTGCGCCCCGGCGCCCGGACCGCCGGCGCCGTCGGGATCGTGTTCGTTCGCGTTCGGGTTCTCGTCATCGTGCTCGGTCATCTGGTCCGCCCTCGCCCCGGGCTCCGCCGCAGTGGCAGCCCCCGCCTGCTCAGCCGCGGCCGGTCGGCCGCCGAGTACGTCGCCGTCGAGTCCGTGGAATCCGTCGAGTCCGTGGGCCTGCTGCTCCGGGATGTCGGGTGGCGCCGCGGGCTGCCCGTCCCGCTCGCCGTCCCGTACCGGACCGTTCCCGCTCCTCACGCCGGCCCGGGTCCCGCGCCGCGCTGTTTGTACAGGCTGATGGAGACCGTGCGGTCGGCGGCGACCGTCGCCTCCACCTTTCCGGCCAGCGCGGAGAGCACCGTCCAGGCGAAGGTGTCGCGCTCGGGGGCCCGGCCGTCGGTGGTCGGGGCGGAGACCGTGACCTCCAGTGAGTCGTCGATGAGCCGGAACACGCAGCTCAGGACCGACCCGGGGACCGCCTGCTGCAACAGGATCGCGCACGCCTCGTCGACCGCGATCCGCAGATCCTCGATCTCGTCGAGGGTGAAGTCCAAGCGCGCCGCGAGGCCGGCGGTGGCCGTACGCAGCACGGACAGATAGGCACCCGCAGCGGGCAGCCGGACTTCGACGAAGTCCTGGGTCCCGGGCTCGCCTGCGATCTGGGACACCCTCACCTCCAAGGTGACACATGCTCTATCGGGGCCCGCGGGGCGGATCCCGGGGCCGTCGGTACGCGGTCCGGTACGACGGGGCACACGCGACGCTCACACGACGTCCGCGTGGCCGGTACCGGCCCGGCGACGCTATCGCGATCCATGGTGCCCTGTCGCAGGGCCCCCCAGAGTTACTGTCACTCATGGTAGGCATATGAGTACGCACAGTGGCTAGGGGTCTGCGGGACGCAATTCCGGGTACCGGGCGGAGGGTTGACGTACCCACTGTTCGAACTGGTGAATCCCCTCGGGCGGGCCGGTACGGACCCCTCAGACCAGGGCGCCGTCCACAAAGCACCAGCGCCAGTCCTCACCCGGCTCGAAACTGCGCATCACGGGATGCCCGGCTTCCCGGAAGTGGGCCGACGCGTGCCGCAGCGGGGAGGAGTCGCAGCAGCCGACATGGCCGCATTCGAGACAGAGCCGCAGATGCACCGGCTGGACGCCCGCGATCACGCATTCCGGGCACGTTTCGGACTGGGCGGCGGGCTCCGGGCGGGGCAGCGCCGCGACGTGCGGACACTCACTCATGATGGCCAGGTTACGGCGCCGGGGCCGGGGTTTCCCGTCGAGCGGACCGGCCGCCGATCCCGACCGGACGGACGGAGTACCCGGACATGGAGGCATTGTCCCTGGTGGGGCTGGTCGCGGCGAGTGCCGCGGTGGCCGGGGCCGCCCGCCGCACCCCCGTACCCGCGCCGCTGCTGCTGGTCGCGGCCGGGCTGCTGGCCGCCTACATCCCCGGAGTGCCGGACTACGCCCTCGATCCGCATATCGTGCTGCCGCTGATCCTGCCGCCGCTGCTGCACACCGCGGCGCTGGAGAGCTCCTATCTCGATCTGCGGGCCAATATCCGGCCGGTGGCGCTGCTCTCCTTCGGCTACACGCTCTTCGCCACCCTCGCCGTGGGCTGGCTGGCCTATCTGCTGATCCCGCAGCTCCCGCTGACCGCCGCCCTGGTGCTGGGCGCCGTCGTGGCGCCCCCGGACGCGGTCGCCGCCACCGCGATCGCCCGCAGGCTGGGCCTTCCGCACCGGATCACGACCATCCTCCAGGGCGAGTCGCTGATCAACGACGCCACCGCGATCACCGCCTACCGGGTCGCCGTCGCCGCGGCCGTCGGCGAGGCCGCGAGCTGGCTCGGCGGCGTCGGGGAGTTCGCGGTGGCCGCGCTCGGCGGGGTCGCCGTGGGGCTGCTGCTGATGGTGCCCCTGCACTGGCTGCGGACCCGGCTCAAGGAGCCGCTGCTCCAGAACACGCTCTCGCTGCTGATCCCGTTCGTGGCGTACGCGGCGGCCGAGCAGGTCCATGCCTCCGGGGTGCTCGCCGTGGTCGTCGTCGCGCTCTACCTCGGCCACCGCGCCTGGCAGGTCGACTTCGCGACCCGCCTCCAGGAGGCGGCGGTGTGGAAGATGGTCGCGTTCCTCCTGGAGTCGGTGGTCTTCGCCCTGATCGGGCTGCAACTCCCTTACGTCCTGCGGGGCCTCGGCGACTACGGGGTGGCGCAGGCGCTGGCGTACGCCGTGGCGATCTTCGTCTTCGTGGTGGTGGTGCGGTTCGTCTGGGTCTTCCCCGCGACCTTCCTGCCGCGGCGGCTGTCGTCCCGGATCAGGGCCCGGGAACCGGAAGTGACGTGGAAGGCGCCCGTGGTCGTCGGCTGGGCCGGGATACGGGGCGTGGTCTCCCTGGCGATCGCCTTCTCGATCCCGCTGACGACCGCGTCCGGGGAGCCCTTCCCCTCCCGCAACCTGGTGCTGTTCCTGACCTTCACGACCGTGATCGGCACCCTGGTGGTGCAGGGGCTGACCCTGCCCGCGCTGATCCGGGCGCTGGGGCTGCCGCGCCCCGACGCGTACGCCCAGACCCTCGCGGAGGCCGAGGCCCAAAACCGGGCGTCCGAGGCCGCGGACCGGCGTCTCGACGAGCTGCTGGCCGATGAGCGCAACGCCCTGCCGGGGCCGCTGGAGGACCGGCTGCGGACCGTGATGGAGCGACGGCGCAACGCGGTCTGGGAGCGGCTGGGGGCGGTGAACGAGCGGACCGGCGAGTCCGCGGACGAGACCTACCGGCGACTGGCCCGCGAGATGATCGGCGCCGAGCGCGCGGTCTTCGTCCACCTCCGCGACGAGCGCCGTATCGACGACGAGATGATGCGCACCCTGCTGTTCCGCCTTGACCTGGAGGAGGCGGCGGCCTACCGCGAGGAGGACTGACCCCTCCGGGGGCGGTCAGGTGGAGGTTTTAGGGGCGCGGGGAACTGCGCGACAAGCCCACGACTGCGTGAGGTCGCCTACGGTCGTCATCGGACTGGGCGCGACGCGCGCTGTGCGGAGTCCCCGGCGGGGACGCCCGTGATGACCGCCGCCAGCGTCGTGCCCGGGGGGAAGGCGCCCTCGCCGGTGAGGGTGACCAGGGCGCGCAGCATCTTGGCGACGTAGAGGCGCTCCACGGGGAGGCCGTGGCGGGACTCGAAGTCGTCGGCGAAGGCGTGCAGCCCGGGGGGTGTACGGGCGTATCCGCCGCAGTGGAAGCGGTCGTCCAGCCACCAGTCGCCCCGGCGGGCGCCGAACGCGGCGTGCTGGAGGCGCTCGACCTCGGCGCCGAGAAAGCCGCCCTTGAGCACGGGGACGCCGAGGGCCCGCGCGCCGGGGCCCAGGCCGGCCGCCAGGCCCGCCAGGGTGCCGCCCGTGCCGCAGGCGACCGCCGCCACGTCGGCGGCTCCGCGCAGCTCGTGCCCCAGCTCCGTACATCCGCGGGCGGCGAGCGCGTTGCTCCCGCCCTCGGGTATGACATAGGGCGCGGCACCCCCGGTCGCGTCCCCCGTCGCGGTCGCGACGATGTCGGCGAGGACCGCGGGGTCGTCCTTGGCCCGGTACGTCCCCCGGTCGACGAAGACCAGCCGCATCCCGTCCGCCGCGCACCGGGCGAGGGACGGATTGAGCGGGCGGCCGGCCAGCTCGTCGCCCCGGACCACCCCGATCGTGGCCACCCCGAGCAGCCGGCCCGCGGCGGCCGTCGCCCGCAGATGGTTCGAGTACGCCCCGCCGAAGGTCAGCAGGGGGCGCCCGGCGGCGGCCCGCAGATTCGGGGCCAGCTTGCGCCATTTGTTGCCCGGGAGGTCCGGATGGATCAGATCGTCCCGCTTGAGCAGCAGCCGGACGCCGTATCGGTCGAAGCGCTCGTCCTCGACGGCCACCAGCGGCGAGGGCAGCCGGGGACGCAGGGCGGCGGGGTCGGGCGCTTCCGTGGACATGCCCCCATTGTGACCGGGGCCGCCGTCACCGGCACCGGCCTGTGGACAACCCCGGAACGCACGGCTCCGGGGCGCCGGGCAGGGGGAGATCACGTACGTCGAATTCCGTATGAACATACTTGACCTGATCACCGGACGAAGCCCCGCCGTTCGGATCGTGTGCGATCCGAATCGGTCACCGGCACTCGCCCCACCTGGCGGATTGCCCTTTTCCCCGGTGTGTGCCCCGCACCTGCGGATTCAGTCCCATCAATTCGGGTAATGGCGTGACGACTTCACCCGCTGGAAGCTTTTTGCCGCGCGGGAGATCGGCTTCCGCCGCCGCGGAAAGGACCGGCGCGTGAGCATGTCGGAGGTCGTCGAGGGCCGTGAGGCGCTCGCCCTGCTCGAACGGACCCGTGAGATCGTCGATCCCCGGCTGCGCGCGGCCCTCGGGTCGCTGCCGGGGGCCGTGCGCCGGGTCGCCCTCTACCACTTCGGCTGGGAGAACGCCGACGGCAGCCCGTCCGCCGGATCCGCGGGCAAGGCGATACGCCCGGCGCTCGTCCTGGCCGCGACCGACGCCTTCGGCGGGGATCCGGCCGCGGCGGCGGCCGCCGCGGCCGCCGTCGAGCTCGTCCACAACTTCTCCCTCCTCCACGACGACGTCATCGACGAGGACCCCACCCGCAGACACCGCCCCACCGCGTGGACCGTCTTCGGCACCCCCGACGCGATCGTCGTGGGCGACGCGCTGCTGGCCCTCGCGTACCGGCTGCTCGCCGAGGACGGCCACCCGGCGGCCCCGGCCGCCGCCGAGCGGATCGCGAACTGTGTGATCGAGCTGTGCGCCGGGCAGCAGGCCGACTGCGCCTTCGAGGAGCGCGCCCCGGAGGAGGTCTCCCTGGAGGAGTGCCTCACCATGGCGACCGCCAAGACCGGGGCCCTGCTGGGCTGCGCCTGCGCGGTGGGCGCGCTGTACGCGGGGGCCGGGCCCGATGAGACCGCGGCCCTCGACTCCTTCGGGCGGGAGGCCGGTCTCGCGTTCCAGCTCATCGACGATCTGATCGGGATCTGGGGGGATCCGGGGCGGACGGGGAAGCCCGCAGGCGCCGATCTCGCCGCGCACAAGAAGAGCCTGCCGGTCGTGGCGGCCCTCGGTTCGGGGACCCCGGCGGCGGCCGAGCTGGCCCGGCTCTACCGGGGCCATATGTCACCGGCGGCCGTGGCGCTGGCCGCGGACGCCGTGGACCGGGCGGGCGGCCGCGACTGGGCCCAGCTCCAGGCGTCGGAGCGGATGGCGCGGGCGGTGTACGAGCTGTCGAGGGCGGTACCGGATCTGGCGGCGGCGGGGGATCTGCTGGCCCTGGCGGAGTTCGTGACCAGGCGTTCCCGGTAGCCGCGCCGCTTCGGGGCCGTCGGCCTATGCTGGACGCATGGGCAGCACGGGACGGGGCACCGTCCACAGCCCGCAGGTGGAGTTCCGGTGCCAGGTATGCGGTGAGCGGGTCGCCACGGAGATGCGGCGGCACAAGACCATGGGCGCTTTCGTGCCCCTGTGGGGTCCGGGTCCGTGCCACAACCGGGTGTGTGCCGCGTACGCCGGGCCCGACGAGCCCGCCGGTGACGTACCGGCGCCCCCCGGTCGGCGTACCGGAGCGCCCGATGCCTCCGGCACCGTATCCGACGCCTCTGACACCTCCGACGCCTCAGACGCCTCCGGCGGGAATCCGGCGGTCGGCACCGGCTGACCCACCCCCCCGGTGGCGTGGCACCCCCCCCGGCACCCCCGGAACGGGCGGGGCGCAGGTGGTGTTCGCGCCCCCTGGGGCGGTCCGCCTTCGCAGGTCGCGGGGGTCCGAACGCGCCGTAGAGGTATCCCTGATGTACGCCCCCGGCCCGCGTAGCGCTACAGTCCGCGCCATGTCATCGGAGTCGACTGAGGTCTGGGCGGGCTGGTATCGCGATCGGCGTGGCGCGGAAGCGGTCACCATCGCGTCGCGCGGACGGCAACTGTGCACGCGCATCAGGGGTGTTGAGTACGAGGGGGCGGCTTTCGCCGCCATGGAGGCCATAGGGGCCGAGGGGTTGCTCTCGGCCTGCGTACTGGAGTGGGACATGCCGCTTCCCGTTCACGCGGACGGGGCGGTTCACCGGGCCACGCTGAGCTGTCTGCTGACGCTCGGCGAGCCCCAGGCGGACGGGTCGCTCGACCGGGCGGATCTGAATCTGACGCTTCTTTACGGCGGGGCGGCGTTCGAGGCGGGGGTTGCCGGGGGCGACTTCGACGACGCGCTCGACCGGCTCCAGCGGCAGTTGCCGCACGGTGCGGAACTGGGGGTACGGGCACCCGCCGACGTATGACGCGAAGGTCACTCCCGGACGGGCGGAAAGGTGGCGCCCCGCCGCGATGCGGCGGGGCGCCGGGCGCGCCCGGGACCGGGCTTCACCGGTACCCGGCCCCGGGCGCGGGCTCTCGGGCGGCGGGCTCCCGCCCGGATCGCCGACACGGTACTCCCCGGTGTCCCCGGCCGGGAGACCCCGGCCGGGGATCGGGTCGTGCCGTCGGGTGCGGCGGTCGCCGCAGGGGTTGTCGGGCTATCGGGCTATGGGGCTAGGGCGTTTCTCTCGGATCATCTGATCGTTGGTTGATGTGTGTCGTTGACTGACGCGCAGTGGGCGCGGATCGAGCCGTTGCTGCCGGACC
>NZ_JBHYZV010000099.1:0-770 GCF_042753905.1 Streptomyces sp. NPDC059248
GAAGGCGGGTAACCGCTGGAGGTGACCGGTACTAATAGGCCGAGGGCTTGTCCATATTTGCTCGCGTCCACTGTGTTAGTTCTGAGGCAACGACCGTTGCCGGTTTCAGAGCAGAACATCAATTAAAAAGTGTGCTTGTTCGCTCGAAACCGTTAGGGTTTCGGTGGTCATAGCGTGAGGGAAACGCCCGGTTACATTCCGAACCCGGAAGCTAAGCCTTTCAGCGCCGATGGTACTGCAGGGGGGACCCTGTGGGAGAGTAGGACACCGCCGAACAATCTTTCAGGGCCCTGGGTCCAGCGTTCACGCTGGGCCCAGGGCCTTTTTTATTTGCGTCACAGAGCGCCCCCTCTCCGGGTGCGCGAGAATGGCCGCAGTACCCGAAGACAGGAGTCACGTCGATGTCCACCAACTCTCCCGACGATCGTCCGGAGCGCGACCCGCGCCGTCGAGACGGTGGTGACCGGGGCGGATTCCGTGGTGGTCGTGATGACCGTGGTCCCCGTCGTGACGACAACCGTTCCGGCGGCGGCTACCGCTCCCACGACCGCCGTGACGACCGTGGTGGTCGCCCCACGGGCGCCGGCGATCGTTCCGGTGGGTTCCGGCGGGACGACCGACGCGACGACCGGCGTGACGATCGTTCCAGCGGAGGCTTCCGCCGTGACGACCGTCCCAGTGGTGGTGGGTTCCGTCGTGACGACCGGCGGGATGACCGTCCCAGCGGCGGTGGCGGCGGTTTCCGGCGTGACGACCGTGACCGTGGCGGG